>DATCXS010000042.1:0-8472 GCA_036565645.1 Mucilaginibacter sp. | reverse complement strand
CAGTAAAGTATGAATCAAAACAGGCAATCCATTTAATAATAGAAACTGCTTAGGCATGCCCGAACCCATCCGGCTGCCCGAACCTCCGGCTACTATAACGGCGTATCTTTTTGGGATTTGAGACATAGTTTTGGTAAATATCTTAAAATGCTGTTAAATCAAAAACGTGAGATCGAAAAACAATCTCACGTCTCACAACTCATCCCGATAGCTATCGGGACTAAATCAGATAATCAGCATGGCATCGCCATAGCTGTAGAAACGATATTTCTCTTTAACGGCAACTTCGTAAGCGTTCATTATGTTTTCATAACCGCCAAAGGCAGAAACCATCATCAATAAGGTCGATTCAGGGGTATGAAAGTTAGTGATCATAGAGTTGGCAATGCTAAACTCGTAAGGAGGAAAGATAAATTTGCTGGTCCAATCATTGATTGGTTTCAATGTTTTGCTTGCAGACACAGCTGATTCAATAGCACGCATACTGGTGGTACCTACTGCACAAACACGACGTTTGTCCTCAATAGCTTTATTTACAATGTCAGCCTGGCTTTGTTCGATAATGATTTGTTCCGAATCCATTTTGTGTTTGGTCAGATCCTCAACCTCAACCTGGCGAAAAGTGCCTAAACCAACATGCAAAGTAACTTCGGCAAACTCAACGCCTTTAAGCTCCAGGCGTTTCATCAGCTCGCGGCTAAAGTGCAAACCGGCAGTAGGGGCAGCAACGGCGCCCTCGTGTTTAGCAAAGATAGTTTGATAACGTTCTTTATCCTCGGCAGTAGCTTTGCGTTTAATATATTTTGGCAGCGGGGTTTCGCCCAGGATCTCTACATTACGGCGAAACTCTTCGTCGGTGCCATCAAACAAAAAGCGGATGGTACGGCCGCGCGATGTGGTGTTGTCAACAACCTCGGCAATTAACAGATCGTCATCACCAAAATATAATTTATTGCCGACACGTATTTTTCGGGCCGGGTCAACCAACACATCCCATAAGCGAAGTTCTTTGTTCAGCTCGCGCAGCAAAAATACTTCAATAGTAGCGCCGGTTTTTTCTTTATTGCCATACATGCGTGCCGGGAATACTTTGGTATTGTTAAGGATCATGACATCCTTATCGTCAAAATAGTCCAGAACGTCTTTAAAAACTTTATGCTCAATTTTTCCTGAGTCTTTGTGTAAAACCATTAAACGTGACTCATCGCGAACGTCAGATGGTGTGTGTGCAATTAGTGACTCTGGTAAATCGAATTTGAATTGAGATAATTTCATGCTTGTGTATATGAATGAATTTTCAGGGCGCAAATCTACTAATATATTTTGGTGATTACACCGATTATATTGTTTAGATTACACCAATATGTTATTGGTTACGTTGACTTATATAAAGCGTACTTAGTTTATTAATTTATTGCTGTAACTTAACGGCAATATAAACATCTAACAGTATATAACACTATTTTTTTAATAGAGTTTAAAATCTGTGAAATCAGTCAAAATCAGTGTAATCACCCTACATGATATTTTTAAAACTTTTTAGAGAAAGCTTTCTGTTTGCCCTGGATGCACTGCGCCAAAACAAGTTACGTACGCTGTTGTCGTTGCTTGGGGTAACTATAGGTATTTTTACCATTATAGCGGTGTTTTCGGCGGTAGATACTTTACGCGATAATCTGCAAAAGAGTGTTGACAAGCTGGGCAGCAACAGTGTATATGTTGAAAAGTGGCCGTGGACATCTAATGGTGAATATCCCTGGTGGAAATATATGCAGCGCCCGGTACCCAGATTGCGCGATTTTTACGAATTACAGCGTCGCAGCCAAACAGCGGCAGCAATCTCATACGAAGTTAATATTGACAACCGGACTATAAAGTACGGCAGTAATACCGTCGATGGGGCACAAATTGACGCCTGCACCCAGGATCATGATAAAACCTGGACCGTCGATTTTCAGGACGGCCGGTATTTTACCGAAATGGAATCACAAACAGGTGCGCCGGTAACTATCATTGGTAATGATATAGCCGAAAATTTGTTTCCTGACGGTAACGCTGTCGGTAAGAAAATAAAGGTAATGGGCCGGTACGTCACCATCATCGGCATATTTGCAAAAGAGGGGCAGGATATGTTGGGTATATCAGCAGATAAAGAGGTGCTGTTGCCTTTAAACTTTGCGCATAACCTAATTGATATACAAAACGAAAAATATCGGCCGTCGGTAGTGGTAAGGGGTAAAGAAGGCATCCCGATGGAAGATGTTAAAGGCGAACTGGAAGGCCTTATGCGCTCTATACGCAGCCTGCATCCTAACGAGGATGACAATTTCGCACTTAATGAAAGTACCATGCTGTCAGACCAGTTGGATGTCGTGTTCAAGATCATTAATGTTGCCGGTTTAATCATAGGTTTGTTCTCGATCCTGGTGGGTGGTTTTGGCATAGCCAACATTATGTTTGTATCGGTAAAAGAACGAACCAATATCATCGGCATACAAAAATCGCTCGGTGCTAAAAACTACTTTATCCTGCTGCAATTTCTCATTGAATCTATAATACTCTGCCTTTTAGGGGGTGTAATAGGCTTGTTGATGGTTTACCTGGGTACATTTGTGGTAAAATGGGCGTCTGGAGTAGCTATTGTGCTTTACCTTAAAAACGTGATTATCGGTATCGGTACATCGGTAGGTATCGGTATCGTTTCCGGAATTATTCCGGCCTGGTTTGCTTCAAAGTTAGATCCGGTGGAAGCGATACGGTCTAATTAGCCAGGAGACTTTATATGTCTTATTTAAAAGTCATCTCTTCCGGGGAGGGTTGGGTTGGGCTATAATACCTCGAAACTTTATCAAACAACACACCGGGCACAAAAGGTTTACTCATATAATCGCTCATGCCAGCGGCAAGGGCCTTGTCGTAGGTTTCGGGCATAGCATCAGCGGTCAGAGCGATAATAGGGATAGCCGGTATTTGCTTTTTTATGGTTCTGGTTGCTTCAAAACCATCCATCACAGGCATTTGCAGGTCCATAATAATAAGGTCGTAAGTTTTATTATTAACCATATCTACTGCTATCTGGCCGTTAAGCGCTTCATCAACTTCGGCTTTCCACTTTTTCAGGAAACGCGAAGCAATGAGCAGGTTCATTTTGTTATCGTCAACAATAAGTATGCTCATGCCCTGCAGGTTGGGCTTAGTATTTAAAAGGATAGGAGCAACCTGTTTATTTTGGTCGTCGCAGGGGCAGTTAAATGTTATGTCGAATGCAAATGTAGTGCCTTTGCCTACTTTGCTACTGACAGTGATATCGCTATTGTGCAGATTAATTAACCGTTTAGTGATAGCCAGGCCCAGGCCGGTGCCGCCATGGTCGCTATTGTTTAATGCCGGCTCCTGCGTAAACGGATCGAATATCATAGCCAGATTTTCGGGAGAGATGCCAACGCCCGTATCCGAAACTGTAAACTGTATGGTTATCTGTTTATTGTCAATCAGGGTTGTTTTAAGGTTAATGTCAATACGGCCTTGCAAGGTAAACTTAACTGCATTGCTGATCAGATTGTTCAATATCTGGCTTAAGCGTACCTGGTCGCCAATTAAAGACTCAGGTATAGTGTGGTCAATAATCAGATCGAGTGCCAGCTTTTTCTCGGCTGCTTTTGCCGAAAAGCTTTGCTTGATCTTTTGCGTAAGCGTATGGATGTTAAATTTCAGTTTGTTTAGTTCCAGTTTGCCGGCTTCTATTTTATTATAGTCCAATATGTCATTGATAATAGCCAGTAGGTTTTCGCCCGAAAATTTCAGAATATTAAGATATTCCATTTGCTCAGGGCGGGGCGAATCAACTAAAAGCAAGTTAGTAGTACCAATTACCGCGTTCATTGGTGTACGTATCTCATGGCTCATTATCGACAGAAAATCCGACTTAAACTTCGATGATTTCTCGGCAAGTTCCTTAGCCGAAATCAGTTCCATAGTGGCTTTTTGCTGATCGGTGATATCCTCGCCAATACTGGTAGTTTCTTTGAGCAAGCCGTTCTCATCATAGGTCATGGTATTTTGCCAGCTGATGGTGCGTTGCTCGCCATTGCGGCAAATAACAGGGTTGATATATTGCGATGGCACCATGTTTTGTGTCAGCATATCGTCAAGGGCAGTATTTAACTCGTTCGGAACAAAATTATCGAACCAGTGCATGCCAATGATATCTTTTTGATTATAGCCTAATAGGTTGGCCAGGTGTTGATTGCAAAACGTTACATAGCCTTTGTTATCTAAAGAGACAGCTGCCATTTTAATGGTCTCGAGTACCAGCTTGTATTTGTTTTCGCTACGTTTATAGTCAATTTCCACACGTTTTAGGGCGGTAACGTCTTGCAGTGTGCCTATGATTTTGCGGACGCTGCCATCTTCATTACATATTACCTTACCAATAATCACGCTCAGATACTTAATGTTATCGTCGGGTGTGTTGATGCGGAAAACACAAGTATAATTTGGTATGTCGGCAGCGCTTTTAAACAGGTGCTGCAAAATGAATTTGTCGTTTTTGTGAACGTGTTTGAGCATAAAACGTTTAATACCCATAAACTGCAGCTCGGCCGGATCAACGTCAAGAATGTGAATGATCTCGTCAGAATAGCTGAAGTTTTTGTTATGGATATACCAGCTCCAGTTACCTATCTTGGCGATAGTTTGCGCCTCAATTAACTCTGTACGGCCTTTACGGATAGCTTTTTCTGATAACTTAATATCGGTAATGTCTTGTGTAACACCGGCTATACGTTTTATAGTTCCATCGTCATTTAATATCTTATTGCCTATTATAATGCGTATGTATTTCAGATTACCCGCAGGCGTAATAAGCTTATGGTCATACTCTTTTCTTCCTGATGTGGCAATGGTGCTAAAAAAGTTGGTGCATTCTTCGCGGTCGTCGGGATGCACCAGACTGATATAGTAATCAAATGGCTCAACATCTTTCGGAAATTCATCTGTTTCCAGGATCGAAAATAAGTTATCCGATAAATAAGTATCTCGTGTTGCAGCCTCATACAGCCAGTTGCCTATTTTGGCAATGGTTTGAGCTTCAATTAATAATTGCTCTTTTTCTTTCAGTGCTTCTGAGGCTTGGCGTTGATCCGTAATATCTTCCAGTGAAACCGATATGCGCTGTATGTAATTGCCCTCATGATCGAAAACCGGCGTTATCTTGGCGTTTAACCAGCGTCCGGTATCAAAATCAGACAGGTATTGTAATGATGTTGGCTTGCGGCTGGCAATAACATAATCAAGCGCCCTATCAAACTTCTCGGCTTTCTCCGGCGTCAATATATCTTGTATTTTTTTACCTACCAGGGATTTTGGATCAATTACACGCTCCTGGAATTCGTTGAACCAGGCATTAAGGCAAACCTTGTCTTCATTAAATTCAAAGATAATATCATCAAGCGAGTTAATGAGCGAGTTAAGTTGCAGTGAATGGCTGTGTTGTGAATGGTCAGGAAGGCTTGCGGCATATTGTTTAACCGCGTTTCTGATATGGCGCTTGTAAGTAAGCATCATCCAAATAACTACGATCAGTAAAACTACCAATGGCGCGCCTACACTATAATAAAACGATATTAATAATACAGGCGCGCAGCTAATTGACATCAAACAGTTGGTTTTAAAATTGATTATGACTACGAATATACCCAAATACTGAGTTTTGACGAAAATAGTTTAATAAGACAACTTTTTTACAATTTCACAACCATAGATACGGCTGAATTATACGCAGATTGTATATATTTGTTGCACATACTAACAATCTTTCTATGTCTGAATCAGCACAACTGAAAATAGGTGATAAAACATACGATCTTCCAATAATTGAAGGTACCGAAGGCGAAAAAGCTATTGATATTTCAAAGTTAAGAGACCAAAGTGGTTTAGTAACGCTTGATATTGGTTATAAAAATACAGGCGCAACTCAAAGCTCAATAACTTTTTTGGATGGCGAGCAAGGTATTTTGAAATATCGTGGTTATCCTATTGAGCAACTTGCCGGAAAATCGACTTTTATTGAAGTTGCTTATTTGCTGATCTACGGCGAACTGCCTACAACCCAGCAGCTAAAAGATTTTGAGTACGAGATTAGCAGGCACACACTGGTGCATGAGGATATGAAGAAATTTTTTGACGGCTTCCCATCACATTCGCACCCGATGGGGCAATTGTCATCACTGGTATGCTCGTTATCGGCTTTTTATCCTGAATCATTAAAGCCAAATCAAACTAAGGAAGAGCTAAACCAAAGCATTATTAAAATGCTGAGTAAAATGGCTACCATAGTTTCATGGATCTATAAAAAATCGTTAGGTCATCCGGTTATGTATCCGCTTAATAAATACGATTATGTAACCAATTTCCTGAACATGACCTTTGGCCAGCTGACCGAAGAAGTTAAGATTGACCCGGTGGTGGTTAACGCCATGAATACCTTATTGATACTACATGCAGATCACGAGCAAAACTGCTCGGCTTCGACTGTGCGTATAGTAGGTTCGTCCGAATCTAATCTTTATGCTTCTGTATCTGCGGGTATCTCTGCATTGTGGGGGCCGTTGCATGGCGGTGCTAACCAGGCGGTTATTGAGATGTTGGAGAAGATCAGGAAAGACGGCGGCGATACCGATAAATGGATCGCGAAAGCAAAAGACAAGAATGATCCTTTCCGCCTGATGGGCTTTGGCCACCGGGTGTATAAGAACTTTGACCCGCGTGCCAGGATCATTAAGAAAGCTTGCGACGATATCCTGGAAAAGCTCGGCGTTAATGATGAAGTGTTGGAGATAGCCAAGCGCCTTGAAGAGGTAGCGCTGAAAGACCCTTACTTTGTTGAGCGTAAACTATACCCTAATGTCGATTTCTACTCAGGTATCATTTATCGTGCCCTGGGTTTCCCTACCGATATGTTTACCGTGCTGTTTGCACTGGGCCGCTTGCCGGGATGGATTGCGCAATGGAAAGAAATGAAAGAACATAAAGAACCAATCGGCCGACCGCGCCAAATATACACTGGCGCCGTGACCAGGGAGTATGTTCCGATTGAGAAAAGATAAGCTGACTTACGCAACTATGCAAAGCCTCCGATTACCGGGGGCTTTTATTTTTACAACGACTTTTTTTTAAAGCGATTTACAACCACGTCATTGCGAGGTACCTCGCAATGACGTGGTTGTAAATCGCTCAATGATGCGGCGGTTAAATTGGATACTTAGCGTTTATATCTAAATATCAATCATCACCATCCTGTGTACCATACAAATAGGTCTCTGTGTTACCTACCGGCAGGGTAACGCTGTCGCCGCGGCTTATTTGCCACCAGAAACGCTGACGCAGATTTTCGTGGTTGCCAATCTCGTTCATACTGTCAGAGTCGTACAGCCGGCCGTTAACCATAACATATTTGATGTTATTGCTGTTGCGGATATCGTCTAACGGGTTTTGATTCATTACGATCAGGTCGGCCAGTTTGCCTCTTTCCAGCGAGCCTATCTCTTTATCCATGCCCAGGTAAGACGCGCCATTAATGGTCGCACAGCGGATCACCTGTAGTGGTGTCATACCACCCTGTGCCAGCATCCACATTTCCCAATGTGCGCCCAGGCCCTGCAACTGTCCGTGCGAACCGAGATTTACTTTGGTGCCGCCATCAGCAATTTGTTTAACGTATTTTGATACTTCAATATGGCCATATTCGCCATACTCAGACATCGTACGGCGGCGCGAGCGTGCATCGACAATTGATCTTGGTGTAAAGTTAAGTAAATGCGCATCTTTCCAAACTTCGGTACGCTGATACCAATAGTTTTCGCCAAATTGGGTGCCATAGCTCACAATAAGCGTAGGGGTGTAGCCGCTTTTACTGTCGTTCCATAATGATTTTACATCTTTATAAACCGGCCATACGGGTATATTATGCTCAATGCCAGTGTGCCCATCAAGAATCATGTTCATGTTGGTAAAGAACGTCGAACCGCCCTCGGGCACCACTTGCATTTGCAATTGGCGCGCAGCCTCAATAATTTCCTGGCGCTGCTCGCGGCGTGGCTGATTGTAGCTCTTTACCGAGAATGCACCCACATCCTTTAAGCGGCGCAGAGCCGAAAGCGCATCGTCCAAACTGTTAATCACTACCTTAAAATCGCCATCGGCACCATAAAGTACGGAGCCGGTCGAGTAAACGCGGGGGCCTACCATGCGGCCGGCCTTCAACATTTCGGACTGGCTAAACACCATTTCGGTATTGCTTGAGGGATCATGTGCAGTAGTTACGCCGTAAGACAAGTTAGCAAAGTAGTTCCAATCCTGTTGCGGCGAAATACCGTCAGGGCTTGGATGCAGGTGTGCGTGTACGTCGACAATACCCGGCATAATGGTTTTACCCGGAATATCGTAAACCTTGGCATCCTCGGGTACGTCGAC
>DATCXS010000470.1:0-9216 GCA_036565645.1 Mucilaginibacter sp. | reverse complement strand
GCAGCAGCGGATAGATACAAGGCATCACCACGGCGGCCAGCCCACCTAAAAAACCGGCGATAAATATCTGCCAAAGTGATTTTGGTTTTTCAGTAACAGGTGCGCTCACGGCAACTTTTTGCTTGGCCACCTGTGCCTGCTGCGCTTTTTTGCGCATGGCAATACTATCGGCAGTGGTGGGTATGCTGGTAAAGGTTAAACCGCTGGTGTCTTGCGCCTTAGCGGCTTGAATATTCAGGGCCAAACCGGCGCTAATAACCAGACTGATCAGAAATATCCACCTAACCAAAAAGCTTTTCGGAGCTGCTGTCATCATCAAAATTTATTTACCTATCGGGATATTGAAGTTTACATCTTCCGGTGGCAGGCATTTTGAATCGTTGCAGGTCATATACTCTAACTGACCTTTAATTGCCGTTACTTTTGGCGATTTTAGTTTAATTTTTTGCTGAAATATCACCTCTTTTTCAAAAAAGCTCACATTCATATTGAAGGCCTTTTCAAAACGGGTTTCAGGTTTTGGTTCAGTAGCAGCGCCAACTAAACTATAGTCTTTTGATTTAGCAAAGGTGAACGATGTTTTAATCGGTCCGCCATCTTTAACATGTTGTGAATATATGTGCCAGCCGGCATCAACGGTTGCCTTCAGGAAAACGGTCACCTCGGTAGGGCTTGTCTTTTTTGCAGCGTAGGCCCATTTTACCGGTGTCACAATCTGCGCGTAAGCACCTGCGGTAAAAAATAAGGCGGCTATTATTGCTAATGCTTTTTTCATGTTTGTCTGTTTAAAAATTCTATTTCTTTAAGGTTATAGGTTGTTTCAATATTATCATGTTTCACTACCAGCAGGCCATTGTCTTTTACGCCGGTTATTATACCGCTAAACTCCTGCCCGGCTGCTTTAAAACGTTTTTCTTCATTAAACCAGTATAGACGCGATAAATACGTATCCCTTACAAAATTCGTTTTACCGGCTTTTAAATTTAAATACCAGGCTTCAATATTGTTGCAAATGTCAGCTAATATATCATTTAGCGGGTAATCTTTGTGTAATATCTGTTTTACTGACGTTGCGTTAACAGCATCATCCGGAAAATTTCCCTGGTTAATATTAAGGCCGATGCCGATCACCGCATTTTTGATCTGGCTGCCCTGCAATAAATTTTCGATCAGTATGCCGCCCAGCTTTTTATCGCCATAGTAAATATCATTGGGCCATTTGATTTTAAGCCGGTTGCCCAATAACGGACATAGTGTATCATAAACGCCCATGCTTATGGCCCGGTTCAAGTCAAACTGATAAGCGATATCTAAAAAATGCGGCTGTAAAAGCAGGCTAAAAGTCAGGTTTTTGCCTGGCTCGGCATGCCATTTGTTGTTTTGCTGGCCTCGGCCTGCATATTGCGTTTCTGCCATAATGACCGTTCCTTCGGGCACTGGCTTGGATTTTGACAATAAGTTTTTAAGGAAATTGTTGGTCGAGTCGACTTCTTTAAGTGTCAGTAAATTTTGTCCGACAAATAATCCTGAAAATATGTTATTTTGCAATGTTATATTTATAATAATGCTAAGCTCAAAAACGTTCAAAACTAATTCTTTTTGATGGTAAAAAATAAAGCGACCAATGAATCAGCTTATATTTCTGAATTAGCCATACATGGCATACAGGAAAAAAAAGGAAACGACATCGTCAGGTTGGACCTTCGTAATATCCACAGTTCAGTGACAGATTATTTTGTGATATGTCATGCAGACTCATCCACACAGGTTAAAGCCATTGCCAACAGTATTGAAGAAGAAATTTTTAAAGCCTTAAAACAGGAACCCTGGCGCAAAGAGGGGCTGGAATATGCCGAATGGATACTGTTGGATTACATAGATGTAGTAGTGCACATTTTCAGGACAGATAAGCGCGAATTTTACGGCGTAGAGGATTTGTGGGGAGATGCCGAAATAACAAGCTATAAAAGCAGTGCATAAATTTATAGCTTAATTTAATTACAAGTACGATTTAAAATTACAAATGGAAGATAAGAAATTGGATAAGCCAAAACCGATAAGAAAGATACCGAATAAACGAATAGCCCCTAAACCACCTAAATTTAATTTTATGTGGTTGTATGCAGTTGCAATAGCTGTGTTTGTAGGTGTAGCTTATTTTTCGGGTGCTAATGGCGGTGCGCAGATAGACTTTAAGCGTTTTGAAAACGAAATGCTTAAACCCGGCGATGTGGACTATGTTGAGGCATATAAAAACGGAGACTACCTGGTTGCCGAAGTTCATATAAAAAAGGACAGCTTAAAGAAAGCCCAATATGCTGATGTTGTAAAACAGCAACATGCTTTTGGCGCAACCACTAATGATCCGCAGTACACATTCACTGATGCATCTTACGAGAGCTTAAAGCAATCTATTGCCAATGCGCAGAAAGATGTACCCGAGTCGCAAAAAATTGCTGTGAAATACGTTCCGCATGACAGCTTGTTATCAAACGGGCTGGTTCAATGCGTGATCATGATCGTAGTATTTGCTGTGATGCTGATGTTTATTATGCGCCGTATGGGTGGTGGTGCAGGCGGCGGCCCCGGCGGTCAGATCTTTAACATCGGCAAATCAAAAGCTACTTTGTTTGATAAAGAGGCCCAGGTATCGGTAACCTTTAATGATGTTGCCGGGCTTGAAGAAGCCAAACAGGAGGTTATGGAGATTGTCGATTTCCTTAAAAACCCTAAAAAATACACCAACCTGGGGGGTAAAATCCCTAAAGGGGCTTTGTTAGTAGGCTCGCCGGGTACCGGTAAAACCCTGTTGGCAAAGGCTGTTGCCGGCGAAGCGCAGGTGCCTTTCTTCTCCTTGTCAGGTTCTGATTTCGTGGAGATGTTTGTAGGGGTGGGTGCATCCCGGGTGCGCGACTTGTTCCGCCAGGCGAAAGACAAAGCGCCGTGTATCATTTTTATTGATGAGATTGACGCCATTGGCCGTGCCCGTGGTAAAAACAATATTGTAGGTGGTAATGATGAGCGCGAGAATACGCTGAACCAATTATTAGTTGAGATGGATGGTTTCGGTACCGACTCAGGCAT
This sequence comes from Mucilaginibacter sp., assembly GCA_036565645.1. Classification (GTDB taxonomy): domain Bacteria; phylum Bacteroidota; class Bacteroidia; order Sphingobacteriales; family Sphingobacteriaceae; genus Mucilaginibacter. Next base: position 6,132 of record DATCXS010000470.1, on the reverse strand, counting down.
TATTATACTGGCTGCAACTAACCGCCCGGATGTATTAGACTCCGCTTTATTGCGCCCCGGCCGTTTTGACAGACAGGTATCTATCGATAAACCCGACTTGATTGGCCGCGAGCAAATCTTTAAAGTACACTTAAAACCGGTTAAACTGGCCGAGGGCGTTGATGCCAAAAAACTATCGGCTCAAACACCTGGTTTTGCCGGTGCCGAAATTGCCAACGTTTGTAACGAGGCCGCGCTAATTGCTGCCCGCCGTAACAAAGAAGCCGTTGACATGCAGGACTTTCAGGATGCTATTGACCGTGTGATTGGTGGTCTGGAGAAAAAGAACAAGATCATATCACCCGAAGAAAAACGCATTGTTGCTTACCACGAAGCAGGTCACGCCATAGCAGGCTGGTTCCTGGAACATGCTGACCCGTTGGTTAAAGTATCTATCGTGCCGCGTGGCGTTGCTGCGTTGGGTTATGCACAATATCTGCCTAAAGAGCAGTTCTTGTATACTATTGAGCAATTAGAAGATGGTATGTGTATGACGATGGGTGGCCGCGTTGCCGAGGATATCACTTTTGGCAAAATATCAACCGGTGCGCAAAACGACCTGGAGCGTATTACCAAACTATCTTACGCTATGGTTACTATTTATGGTATGAATGATAAGGTAGGTAATGTGTCATTCAATGATACCCAAGGCGAGTACCAGTTTAACAAACCATATTCTGAAAAAACATCAGAACTGATTGACCATGAAGTACGCAGCCAGATCAATGCCGTGTATGCACGTACCAAACAGTTATTGCTTGATAAACGCGAGGGCCTGATCAAACTGGCAGAAAAACTGTTGGAGAAAGAGATCTTGTTCCAGTCTGATTTAGAAGAGATATTAGGCAAACGTCCGTTTGAGCACCGTACCACCTATGATGAGTTTGTGAATGGTGTAGATGATCCGGGAGCAAACCAGGATGCCGCCGCACAAGGCCTGCAGCACGAAGGTGTGGTTGACCACTCGGGAACGTTTGAAAGAAACGCTGAAGAAAAAGAAGCCAATCAGGGCGGCGAATAAATAAAAGCCATTAAAGTCCTTAGCTTAAAGTTTTTTAACTTACCGCTAAGGACTTTTTTATTTTATACTATTTTTGACGCCAAGCCCAAAAAAACCAATCAAATGCGAGACATCACCACACCTAAAGAAAAGTTGCTTAAGAAAATACGTCAGGCTCTGTTAGAGAAAAGGGACAACCCTTATCCAAACCTGGAGAACCTGCCGATGTATCCGCCTGCACCCCAGGACCTGGATGTAATGTTTGCCGAGGAGTTTACGGCCGTACAAGGTCAGTTTGCTTTTTGTGAGGATGAAGTACAATTTATCGAGACTTTATTAGAGCTGGCCGAAAAACGCAACTGGCGCAAAATATACTGCTGGGAGCCTGGCTTGCAAGAGATTTTAAACCGCTACGAGTATCCGTTTTTTGAGACCGATAAGGACTTTACACAGGCCGAGGTGGGCTTGACCCTTTGTGATGCTTTGGTAGCCCGCAATGGCAGTATTATGGTGTCCAGTGCGCAATCTGCCGGGCGCAGGCTAAATATTTATCCTGAAGTGCACATCGTGCTGGCTTATACCTCGCAATTAGTGCCTGATCTTAAAGACGGTTTTGCACTCATTAAACAAAAATATAACGGAAATATCCCGTCCATGATATCAAACATTACCGGCCCAAGCCGCACTGCCGATATCGAGAAGATGCTGGTTTTAGGAGCGCATGGCCCTAAAGAGCTGTTTGTGTTTTTGCTGGAAGGATAATAGAACGTGCAAGACTTACGAAGTTTCCAAAACTTCGTAAGTCTGAATTTAGTGTAGTAATAAGACGGGGGCTAACTCCCTTCAGCAAAAGTCAACAAACTATGCTGGCTGGCCGTATGCAGATCACGCCAGGCGCGGTTGATCTCGGTATCAGAGCCTGCGGCAATTAGTCCGCAAAGCGGATAAAGGCGGTCAACAATCTCTCTGGCCGAGATAGCCAACTTACGGCTGGCTGTGCTTACAGCACCTAAATTACCACAGCTTACTATATTATTTTGTACAATGTCATTCCATGAAACATCCACCGCCTCAAAGAACAGGCGACGCAAATTCTCCATTTCTTTATTAGCCAAAGCCAGTGCTTCGATCAGAACAATTTTTTGCGACGGCGTTAACCGCGGATGATTCATGCGGTCATTAAAAACGTCGGCACACAGATCAATAAAATGTGTGGCGATGCCGGAAAGGTTAACTGCTAAAGTGGCCTCGGCCAATTGTAAAAAGGGGTAGAGGTATAAAGGCGCATCCACAACAACCGCAGACGGATCAATTTTAAAAGCGCAGTTCTTATTTGCTTTCAAATTGGTAATCTCAAAAGCATCGCTGCCGGTGGCTACCATCCCTATATATTTCCAGGCGGGAATAGGTGTTACATCCTTTTTGTCAAAAACAAAGGATAACACCAAAGGTTTACCATCTTCGTCTAAAACCGGCCCACCACTTTTTGTGATTGCGCAATTAGCCGTGATATGTGTAGCATGGTGTACACCGCTGGCATATTTCCAGCTGCCATTAATGAGGTAGCTGCCGTCAATAACTTCTGCTGTCCCGCTTACGGCCCCGCTGCCTGCAAGACAAACGTGAGGGGAGCTAAATATTTGTTGAGCTAAATCTACAGCTATAAATCCGCCGAACCAGCCGGCCCCGCTGCAAAGCGTGACCACCCAGCCGGTGCTCCCATCGGCCCAGCTAATGGCTTCCTGCAAGCGCACTAAATCTGACAAGGTTATTTGCTTGCCGGTATATTGCTTTGGTACTAATAGCTTGAACCAGCCCTCGCGATAAATAATATTTAACTGCTCGGGATGCAGCATACCTAATCGCTCGGCTTCGGCAGCATTTTTTCTAATGGTATTTACGTCATCCCGGCTAATAAAAGCCGATGGATGTGGTAGTTGATTTTCCATAGATTAGGGTGTTAAAACAAGCTCTGCCTGGTTTTCCTTTTTCCAGATGCTTCGCCAATCAAAAAATCCGAAAATGGCTACAATAAACAGAAACAGCGTGAGAGCTGCAAACATGATAAGGTGTTTATAGCATAACAAGGGTATAGCAAACAGATTAGAAATGTTTAATAATATCCAGTTCTCCAATTTACGTCTGGCCAGCAGCCACATACCCGCCCATGCGGTAGACGATACCCAGGCATCCCAGACCGGCACATTGGAGGTGGTAAATTTTTTGAGCAATACATAAAATATAACCCAGCCTGCAACCACAATTAACCCGGTTATTATCCATTCCTTCGGCGTGGCCCAACTGATCTTTACGGGCGGTGCGTTTTGTCGCCTGATCCAGTGTATCCAGCCATAAACACTCATCACGATGTAATATAAACTCAGTGCAGATTCGGCATAAAGCCCCGCCAACACCAAAACATAAATACCAATAATGGTACCGGCTATACCCGTTGGATAGAGCAGGATATTATTGACTTTGGCCAATAACACCTCGGCAATACCTAAAACCACTGCTGCCCATTCCCAAAAAGTGGTTTGGCCAGCTTGTTGGATGAAAAGCTGTAGCCATTGATGTAAAACAGTCATTTTATAGCTAATTAACGTAAGTTGCGGGTTAAATAAAAATGAAAGCTAACCCCATGGGGGTTAAGCTCTGTAAAAAAATAAAGCAACAAACATCCGCTCCGTAGGTGCGGCACAAGTAGCATACCTATGGCACGCCAATTTTTGTATTAATTTTTCTACAGCGCTTTTGCTCCTATGGAGCAACTTGTATTTATATATGGTTAAAACTTCAAATTTAATGATGCCAGGAAGTTAACAGGCGCCTGCGCAAACCAATAGTTATAATTAGCCACTTTGCCACCCTCAACATCCGGGTAAGTTGCGCCGTCAGACGAATAATCTGCACTGAAAATATTGTTAATCAGTAATCCGACACCAATATTTTTTATGCCTTTGATGCTGAAATTATAGTTCAGGCGCACATCGTTCACAAAATAATGTGGCAGGGCGCGGTCGGCAGACGAAGTGTTATCCAGATACTGCCGGCTTACATATTTGCTGATGAAAGCAATCTCTGCGTTATGAACAGGCTGGTAACTGATAGTACTTGCTCCCACAAAATTTGGCGAGTAGGCTATATCTGTTTTGGTATAATTAAAATTTACCGGGTCGCCGTTCTCATCAAACAATACCTGGTTAAAGTTTTTCACTTTATTGGTACTTAACGTTGCGGTAGCCGCCCAGGTTAATGGTTGTACTATGTGCACTTTCCCATTCAGTTCGATACCTGCGCGGTAGCTGTCTTTAATGTTGGTACGTATGGCTTCGCCCACATCATCCAAAGCGCCTGTAAGCACCAGTTGGTTTTTGTAAAGCATATAGAAGCCATTAATGCCGGCGCTGAAGTTTGATTGCGCAGTACGGTAGCCAAATTCCAGATCTTTCAGGTTCTCGGCTTTTGGACGGCTTGCCGGCGATGAGTTCACAAAATCATTACGGTTAGGCTCATGGTTTGCTACCGCGATGGATGCGTAAACATTACTATTGTCGGTAACCTGGTAGGTGATACCCACCTTAGGGTTATAAAAGTTTAGCCCGACTTGCTGCTGTACGTTATTTAAATTCTGGTCAAAACCCAGGAATGAGTAACCGATGTGGCGGTACTGCATATCGCCATATAATAAAACGTCGCCTAAATGATACTCGGCACGTGCAAACAGGTTAAAATCTGTTTTCTTAGCCGTGTTGCGCGAGTATTCATAATCAGGCTCAATATTGGTGCTTTGCTGTGTCCACTCTATATTATTAAAGTGACGTCCCTTATATTCGTTATAAGCTCCGCCCAGTGTCAGATCAAGTTTGTTGGATGGCTTGTAATTGAAATTATACGTCGCGCCATAAAAATCATTATCCAGCCATAACCTGCGCACCAGATCGGTTGAGTTAATGGTGACGCCGCCAACGGTAACCGGCGTTACGCCGTAATTGCTCAAATCGTCATCATTGCGGTATTCCTCATAATAACCAGCGCCGCGGGTATAATGTAGTGCTCCACTAAACGCTAATTGCGGACTGATCTGCTGGTTATATAACAATTGATAGTATTTCTGATCGTAATTATCAGTCTGATTAGGGTAGTACTTGCCTGTGGCGTCAATATATCCTAATTCATTATAACGGCGATTGCCAAATTTTACGCTGTCCTCTGGTACGCCGTCCCAGGCCTGGTGCGTTTGCTCATATCCGCCGAAAACATTGAGGCGTACCACACTGGTTTTGCCGTAATAAGCGCCGCTTAAAAAGTAAGACCGCAGTTTGGACGCTGAGCGCTCAATATATCCGTCAGAATACATATTTGACAATCGTCCATCAAACGTAAAATGACCGCCTAATAAGCCTGTGCCTAAATTAAAGGTATGTTTAACCGTCCCATAAGAACCTGCAGAGCCGTTATATTCGGCATAAGCGCTATCGCGGCGGGTAATGGTTTGGATATTGATGCTTGCGCCAAAAGCACCTGCACCATTGGTCGAGGTGCCCACACCACGTTGTATTTGGATATTATCGACAGACGAAGCCAGGTCAGGCAGATCGACGAAATACACACCCTGATCCTCGGCGTCATTCATCGGGACGCCGTTTAAGGTTACGTTAATGCGGGTTGGGTCAGATCCGCGTACGCGGATACTGGTATAACCAACGCCAGCTCCGGCGTTTGAGGTAACCACTGTGGACGGGGTTTGGTCTAATAAGTACTCAAACCCGCGGCCGGTATTGTTTTTATCAAAATCCTTTTTGCTCAAGTTGGTAAATGCCGTAGGCGAATTAGCCGATGCCCGCGTTGCATTTACAGTAACTTCTTCAGTTACGTTATGATTGGGGCTCAAGGTAAAATCGGCGGCACTATTAGCGTCAACAGCTAAAGTTTTTGTTGCGGCCTGGTAACTCAGGTAGCTTACCACTACAGTATATTTGCCGCCTTTTAAATTTTTAAATGTGTATTTACCACTGGCATTACTAATGGTACTTATGGCTAAATTTTGAATGGTAATGGTAGCGCCAGGCAACGGCTCGCCGGTTTGCCTG
>DATCXS010000231.1:0-5127 GCA_036565645.1 Mucilaginibacter sp. | reverse complement strand
TGCGGTTTTTGTCGTTGCCTGGGCCTGCTCCGTAGCTTCAGGTTTGCTTTGCGTGCAGTTAGAGAACAACCCTAACGATGATAGCATTAATACTGCAGATAAAAATATATTTTTCATTTAATAAATTTGTTTGCTTGTTATTAAAACGTTGTGAAGTATTGGTCAGGGCTATTATACAGCCTGCAAATTAAGGTGATTTAATTTACCCGGTGAGTTAAAATTATCCACAAAATGTCTATTTGTGTTTATAAAATTTACCAAACACGCCCAACGGTAATTTAATGCCTGATGTTGCCTGTAAATAAAGTTCGCCTATCTCCAGATTTTGTACTTTAGGGAAAGCGCCTTTGATTAGGTTTTCAACGATAACTGCCGAAAAACCAAGCGAATACGTATTCAGTATCAGGAAATGTTCGTCGGGATCGAGCAACTGGACTACATCCTGCATCATTTGATTAATGTGGTCTTCCAGCTTCCATTTTTCACCGTTAGGGCCATGACCATAAGCCGGCGGATCAAGGATGATACCGTTATATTTTTTTCCGCGTTTTAATTCGCGTTTTACAAATTTCAAAGCGTCCTCAACTACCCATCGCATGTCTTTTAAACCTGATAGCTCCTGGTTCTCATTCCCCCAGGTAACTACCTGACGGATGGAGTCTACGTGCGTAGTATCAGCACCGGCTGCACGGGCAATAAGTGAGGCGCCGCCGGTATAGGCAAAAAGGTTAAGCACTTTTGGGTGCGACGTTTTAAATTTTTTGATGTTTTGCGAGATATAATCCCAGTTAACCGCCTGCTCGGGAAAAATACCCACATGCTTAAATGAGGTTAATGCCAGCCGGAATTTAATGGCCGCCTCTGGATTTTTATATTCGATATGCCAACGGTCAGGGGTAGATGGACTTTTCTTAACCCATTCGCCAGAGGTTGCTGTACGTCCTTTAAAGCGGATGTGGTGCAAACGCTGCCACTCGGCTTGCGGTAAGATCTTATTCCAGACTGCTTGCGGTTCGGGGCGTATCAGTACTAAATCGCCAAAACGTTCTAATTTTTCAAAATTACCGCAGTCAATCAGTTCGTAGTCTTTCCAATGGGTGGGAGTAAGCAGTTGGATCATTACCTTTTAGCGGGTTGTTATCAGAAATAATTCTTAGCAAATATAGGCATTCGGCCCTACTAATCGGGCATTGGCCCGGACTATTTCCGGAAAAGCGCATGCAACCCAACGGGTAACATGTTTGTTAGAATAGCCAAAAAATTTTTAAGCCACTGGGATGATCCGTAAATTTATTTTTACTAACAACTGATTCGTGTGAAAAAGACAATTACAACAACCTTCAAGCTGCTGTTGCCGGCTTTGCTGTTAACTATAACTGCAAACGCTCAAAAGCTTCCAAAAGTACAAACTGCGAGCGTGCTTGCGCCTGCTAATATTAAAGTTGATGGTAAGACTACCGAATGGAATAATAAGTTCCAGGCTTTTAACCGTACTACCGAGGTTTACTACACCTTATCAAACAGTGCAACCAAACTGTATTTAACGGTACAGTCAAACGAGCGCCGTATCGTCAGAAAGATCATATCCAACGGCGTTACGTTAACTATCGTGGCCGATCCAAAACAAAATAAAAATGGGCTGGCAGTTACTTTCCCGGCTTATGCTAAAACAGATCATCCGCCTTATTATAATTTAAAAAGCCCTTATGTGGAAGTAAAAGATACGAGTATAAATAATGCAATGGCCGATTCGGTAATGAACGCATATAATGCAGATGCGTCCTCAAAACTAAAAATTATAGGTATTATAGGCGAACCTTCTATCCCCGATAGTACGCTTTCTATATTTAATACCGAGGGTTTTAAAGCAGCAGGCCGGTTTGATAATAAATTAGCTTTTACATTTGAGCTTGCCATACCACTTAGCTACATTAAGTTTGCTGCCGATAAGCCCGGTACTTTTAAATATAAACTACAGGTAAATGGCCCTCCGGGCGAGGTTAGATACGTGAACAGGGGACGGCGAATGGTTTATACCGCGCCGGACGGTACCGAAATAAACATAGGCTATCCCAGTCCTGATAACTTAGGTTTTGCTAACCCCACCTATTTTTCGGGAGAATATACACTGGCTAAGTAATTCGCCCTGCCGTAACAATTATGACCTGGTATAGGGTAGATTAATTGCGATAATTATTTGCTGATACTATTATATAGTATTAAATTTAATATAACTAATTATTCCGCGATCGTGAAAATATCTAATCCTAAGTTATTCGGGCTGATGTTACCGGCGTTGCTGCTATCGGCTTTCGCCAGTGCTCAAAAATTACCTAATATCCAAAAAGAAGGTTTACGGGCGCCTGCCAATATTAAAATTGACGGCAAAGCTACCGAGTGGAATAATAAGCTTCAGGCGTATAATCATGCTATACAGGCGGGTTACACCCTGTCAAATGATGATCATAAATTGTACCTCACTGTTAGTTCAAATCGCAGGGAGATCATCAATAAAATGATTCATGGCGGCGTTTCGTTAACTATCAATAAGATTAAAAGATCTATTAACGGTGCAGCAGTGGTTACTTATCCATCCTTCAATGTGCTGGATCCACCTGTAATGGGTCTTAATGCCATGTTCAATATAAAGCCTGGTACACCTGATGCTGACAGAGAGATAGACTCATTGATTAAGGCCGACAACTCGATATTGAATAGCAAGGCTAAATTTATCAGGCTGAGCGGATTACATGACGACGTAGATACACTGATATCGGTTTACAATAAAGACGGTATAAAAGCCAATTGTGCATTTGATAATAATAGGACCTTTACGATAGAGATATCTGTCAACCTGAAGTTATTGGGCCTTTCTATCGAAGATCAAAGTCCTTTTAATTACAATATCAGGTTTAATGAAACCAAGATAGATTATGTGCCCGGTGTAGCCATCAGCAGAAATCCAGACGGGACGATTACTCAAATGGTGGTTAACGATGCCAAACTGGCTAACTCATACATCAGTGCCTTAAATACCACCGATTGCTGGGGACAATATACCTTAGTTAAATAAGCAGAAGGCTTTGCTTATAACTTAGTCCGCGCCGCCTGCATAAATTTGCTGGCAAATACAAAGTCGTTCAGCTCCTGGTTATCGGTCTTCGCAATTTCCTTATTACTGCCTTCCCACCATTTTTCGCCGTTATGCAAAAAGATGACATGATCGCCAATGCCCATTACAGAGTTCATGTCATGCGTAACTACTACGGTGGTCATGTTATACTCTTCGGTCAGTTCATTAATCAGGTCGTCAATTAATATAGATGTTTTAGGGTCAAGGCCCGAGTTAGGCTCGTCGACAAACAAATATTTTGGCTGCATAGATATAGCGCGGGCAATACCCACACGTTTTTTCATACCACCCGAAAGTTCAGCAGGATAAAGCTTATTCGTGCCGTCCAGGTCAACCCGTTTCAGGCAAAAGTTGGCGCGTTCCAGTTTTTCGGCATGCGATTGCCCGGTAAACAAATTCAGCGGAAACATGATGTTTTCTTCCACGGTCATGGAATCAAACAATGCCGAGTTTTGAAACAGCATGCCAATGTGTGTGCGGATAGGTACACGCTCCTCAAAGCTCATTTTGGTAAAGTTATCGTTATCGAAATATACAGCGCCTTTGGTAGGCTCATGTAAGCCAACTATACATTTAAGAAGTGTTGTTTTACCCGAGCCCGACCCGCCTATGATGAGGTTATTTTTACCTTGCTGAAAGGTAGCTGATATGCCCTTCAGTACTTCGTTTTCGCCAAATGTTTTATAAATATCCTTAATTTCGATCATAGCATAATACGGGTTATCACCAGATCGGCAAATAATATCATAACACAGCTGTAAACCACCCCGCGGGTTGACGACTGACCAACCTCGAGCGCGCCGCCCGAAGTATAAAAGCCCTGGTAGGCACAAACAGACGCAATAATAAATCCAAATACAATGGCTTTAACCAAAGCCACCTGTACAGTTAAGCCATCAAAGCCATCACGCACGCCAACCAGGTAATCGTCAGGCGTAATATCGCCCGATAAAACACAAGCTAAATAGCCACCGCCTATCCCTAAGGTAATAGACACAATAACCAGCAGCGGTATCATACTCATGCTGGCAATAATTTTGGGCGATATCAGGTAGCCCGGGGCATTTACGCCCATAATTTCTAAAGCGTCGATCTGCTCGGTTACCCGCATGGTGCCTATCTGCGAGGCAATGCTTGAACCCACGCGGCCAGCCAATACCAGTGCGCAAATGGTAGGACTAAATTCTAAGATGGTCGAATCGCGGGCAATTTTACCGGCAATACTCATGGATACCAGCGGACTGCTCAGCTGGAAAGCCACCTGGATGGTAGTAGCTGCGCCGATAAATACCGATATAATAGCAATGATACCTAACGACCCCAGGCCGACAGAGACCATTTCGCGCATTACCTCGTTCCAGTAAACACTGAATTTCTCGGGTCGGCGAAAGCTTAAACGCAATAAAATTATGTATTTGCCTAAACTGTAAAACATGCTATCATAAGTAAAACCGGGTTAAAAATACATTTACTTTTTGTATTCGATTATTTTTAAATGTAGTATTTTAACGAAATAGGGCATTAATTGTTTAAAAGCTATCCAGCAATTATACTGTCCGCCAATTTCTTTACACTCTTAGCCTCAACCCCTCTCAAACACATTTTTACCGACTATTCACCCCCGTTCCCCGATTTGTGTGAGCGGTATGTTTTAAATATATCTACTTTTAGATCATGAATCTATCATCATCTGCTGCCATGGGCACTGATAAAGGTCATGATAGCTTCATCATCATTAAAAAACAAATAATTAGAGATGAAAAACGCTTTAATAACCGGGGCAACTAAAGGCATGGGCCGCGCAATAGCGACAGCCTTTGCCACCGAGGGTATCAACCTGGCTATAAACTCACGCAATGCGGATGATCTGGCAGCTTTTAAAACTGAGCTGCTGCAGATCAATCCGTCAATAAAGATTTTTACGGCTGTAGCCGATGGCAGTAAACGCGAAGAGCTGTTGCAATTTGCAAAAGGCGCACGCCAGGAACTGGGCA
>DATCXS010000342.1:0-3525 GCA_036565645.1 Mucilaginibacter sp. | reverse complement strand
AGCCCATAGCCCCCAAAACATGTTTGTTCCAGAGTAGCCGGCGTTGTTTACTGATAATTAAGCCCAATATTAATGCACCGGCAAAAAAAAGCATGGTATATTTGGTGAGCACGCCAAAACCTATTGCAACACCAATAAAATACAGATACTTTACAGCGTGAGTATTAATGTATCGTAATAACAGCCAAACTGTGAGCACCCACCATAGCTGGTCGAACACAACGGGCTGAAAAAGATATCCGCTGGCTGTAAATGCGGGCGAAAAAGTCACGGCCAGGCAAGCCAGCGCTATAGCAAACTTTCTCCCCCCTAACTCGACAGTTATTTTACCCGTAAGCCAGATAATTAATCCACTGCAAAGTGTGGTAAATATTCGCGCAGCGAAAACCGAATTTCCAAAAAGCGTCGTGGTTAATTTGGCCAGTACAGCAATAAGAGGCGGCACCTCTTTATAACCCCAATCCAGATGATCGCCCAGGGCCAGATGCAAAAGCTCATCACGGTGAAACCCGAAATTAGATATGGCCAGCAAATTCAGGCCCATCTTAATCAGCACAAAAATCAGTATAAAGTTGGTATAACTTGATTTCCGGTTTTTATAAGGCATGCAAGTTTATTATCGGTTTTGATAAAGGTAATAATTTGAGGTTGAAAGGTCAAAGCGAAAGGAAGAAAGGTAAAGTCATATTGTGATATACATCTTAATGTTACAAGCTCTTGACCATTCCTTTAAAAAAGCTTTGCCTTTTCGCTTTCACCTTTTACCTTTATCGCTTTATGAAACTCTATATTAAAAATATGGTTTGCAGGCGTTGCATTATGGCGGTGCAAAAAGTGTTTTTTGATGAGGGCATTACGCCAACAGATATCACGCTGGGCGAAGTACAACTAAGTGAGGAGCTACCGGCAAATACTATAGAAAAGCTGGATATAACCTTAAAAAAACTTGGTTTTGAAATTATTGATGACAGGAAAAGCCGGATAATTGAGCGGATAAAAAACCTGATTATCACTCTGGTACATCATAGCGATGGCCCGCTTAATATTAACATATCCGATTATCTGTCGCGAGAAATGAATTATGAGTATAACTACCTGAGCAATTTATTTTCGGAAGTAGAAGGCAATACCATAGAGAAATTTTTCATCAGCCAAAAAATAGAAAAAATAAAGGAACTGCTCATTTACGACGAACTTACACTTAGCCAGATAGCATTTAAGCTGGGTTATAGCAGCGTAGCGTATTTGTCAACGCAGTTTAAAAAAGCTACAGGCCTTACTCCGGGTTATTTTAAGGCAATTAAGGCTAACAAGCGCATGCATATTGAAGACCTGTAAATGTTATAATTAATACACTAAATAGTGTAAAATATTGCCCCTCCGCCAGGCTACATTTGTATGTAAATAATAAAAATCATGAAACATACTTATCAAGTAACCGGGATGACATGCATTGGTTGCCAGGCAAAAGTGCAGCAACTGCTTTCGGCTGTGCCCGACGTAACACATGTTGATATTGATCTGCAAAAAGGAGAGGCTGATATAACAATGGATAGGCACATAAGCACTGTAGCATTGCAGGCAGCATTGCATTATTACCCAAAATATCAGCTCACAGAAAAACCTTACGAATACCCGGCACATTTGCAGGATGATACCATACACAAAACCTGGCTGCAAACATACAAGCCCATATTATTGATATTTGGCTATGTACTGGCCGTATCGGTTATTACCGGTTATTATTATGGCGATGGCTTTCATACTATGTCGGCAATGCGTGTGTTTATGGCGGGTTTCTTCCTTGTATTTTCGTTTTTTAAGATGCTTGACCTGCGCGGCTTTGCTGATAGTTATGCCATGTACGATGTCATCGCCCGGAAAGCAAAAGCATGGGGGTATATTTATGCTTTTATTGAGCTGTTGCTTGGCCTTGCGTTTGCCTTAAACGTATATCCGTTATTAACCAATGGTATTACTGTGGTGGTAATGACAATCAGTATCGTCGGTGTACTGCAAAGCGTACTAAATAAACGCGCCATACAATGCGCCTGTTTGGGTGCAGTTTTTAATTTACCCATGAGTACCGTAACCATTATTGAAGACGGTTTGATGATAACCATGAGCGCAGCAACCATTTTTATGCTGATATAACAAAAAAGGTTAAAGGTTTTTCATAACGCAATCACCTTTAACCTTTTCCACTTTTGCTTTTTCTCTAAATTAGATTCTCTTAATATCGGCTCCTAAGGCTTGCAAGCGCTTGTCAATGTGCTGATAGCCGCGCTCAATTTGCTCGATATTGTAAATGGTTGATTTTCCTTGTGCTGATAGCGCTGCGATGAGTAATGAAACCCCTGCACGGATATCCGGCGAGGTCATGGAAATACCGCGCAGCTGCACTTGCTTATCTAAACCTATAACCGTAGCACGGTGCGGGTCGCAAAGGATAATCTGGGCGCCCATGTCCAGCAGTTTGTCTACAAAAAATAAACGGCTCTCAAACATTTTCTGGTGGATCAACACCGAGCCCTTAGCCTGTATAGCAACAACCAGCACTATGCTCAATAAGTCGGGCGTAAAGCCAGGCCACGGCGCATCGGCAATGGTCATTATAGAGCCATCAATGAAAGTTTCGATTTCGTAATGCTCTTGTGCCGGGATATAAATATCATCGCCCCTAAGCTCTAATTTAATACCTAAACGCTTGAATACATCGGGGATCATACCCAACTCCTGATATTGAACGTTCTTGATGGTGATCTCAGAACCTGTCATAGCAGCCAACCCAATAAACGAACCAATCTCGATCATATCCGGCAACATGCGGTGTTCTGTTCCGCCCAGGCGGGTAACACCTTCAATAGTCAGCAAGTTTGAACCAATGCCGCTGATCTTTGCCCCCATGCGGTTAAGCATTTTGCAAAGCTGCTGCAGGTAAGGCTCGCAAGCTGCGTTATAGATAGTGGTGATACCTTTAGCCAGTACCGCAGCCATCACAATGTTGGCTGTACCGGTTACTGAAGCTTCATCTAATAAAATATAAGTACCTCTCAGGTCAGAGGCATCTACGTTATAAAAACCGTCTGCCGGATTATAATTAAACCGTGCGCCCAGTTTTTCAAAACCCAGAAAGTGGGTATCTAACCTGCGGCGACCAATTTTATCGCCGCCCGGTTTTGGAATAGATGCCTTGCCAAATCGCGCCAGCAGCGGACCAACGATCATGATAGATCCACGCAAACCACCACCTTTTGATTTAAAGGCTTCCGACTGAAAAAAATCCTGATCTATGTTTTTGGCTTCAAAAGTGTAAGTATTCTCGCTAAGACGATTGACAATTACACCCATATCGCCCAACAGCTCAATAAGCTTGTTTACATCTTTTATGTCAGGAATATTGCTGATGGTTATTTTCTCTTCGGTAAGCAATACAGCCGATAAAATCTGTAATGCCTCATTCTTGGCGCCCTGTGGTGTAATTTCGCCTTTTAACGGCTTGCCACCCTGTATTTCAAATGCGTT
>DATCXS010000138.1:0-11191 GCA_036565645.1 Mucilaginibacter sp. | reverse complement strand
AGTATTGTTTTTATCGGTACGGATGACAGACTCATCCACAAAGGCCCAGATAAAGCCGCCTGCTGTATGCGGATATTCGAGCATTTTATCCCAGAAATCTTCGAGTGCCGCCCCTGCCCCGCCGTCGTACAGGCCGTGCATAAATTCGGTCGGCATAAAAACATCTTTGCCGGTATTTGCAACTTTCAGGACGTATTTATAGTCGGGATAATGATGAGTGTCTACATTATTAAAGTTAGACCACGGATGGAGCACCACACGTTTTTGCGGATCATACAGCGCATAATCATTGTCCAGTGCAAAGTTAAAACCACCCTCATTCCCGTTATCCCAAAATACTATCGACGGATGATTGACATCGCGCACTACCAATTCTTTAACCAGTTTACGACCGACAATGGTATCATATTTAGCCTGCCAGCCTGTTAGTTCGTCCAGTACATAAATACCCAACGAGTCGCAGACGTTCAGAAAATCCTGATCGGGCGGATAGTGCGACATACGGACGGCGTTGTTATTCATCTCTTTCATCAGCTTCACATCCATTACCTGCAATTTATAACTCAGTGTGCGGCCTGTTTCGGGCCAAAAACTATGGCGGCAGGTACCCTTCAAAATGGTTTTGGCACCGTTGACATAAAAGCCATCCTGCGGGCGCAGCTCAATAGTGCGAAAACCGAATTTTTGTTTGATGGTATGGCCAATGCCCCGTTTATTTTTTATGCTGACAATGACCTGGTACAGATTAGGAAACTCAGAACTCCACAAGGCGGGTTTATTAAAATTGCCTTTTAGTTCCAGATGATCTGCCGAAGCATTGGCTTTCACCGTCATCGGCTTGCCGACATTTTGGCCATTTAGCTTTTGGACCTGCGCCTGTATGGTTTCGTCGCCATGTAAATTATTGGCGTAAACATCTAAAGAGAAAGAACCGTCGGCCCTGGCGTTGATAGCTGTACGATCTATATAAGTATCAGGCACTATTTCCAGATAAACCGGGCGGAAGATCCCGCCAAAAACCCAGAAATCGCTGCGGTCACGTTCGGCTGCATTTACCGATTTTTCGGCAGACATTTTATCTACGGTTACTTCCAGTAAATTCTGTGCATTGAATTTTACCAGGTCGGTTATATCATATTTAAACCTGTAAAAACTGCCCTGATGAATTGGTCCGGCCTGCTTGCCGTTAATCATGACTTTTGTATCGGTCATTGATCCTTCAAAAACAATAAATACCCGCTTACCGGTCCATGCACCTGCTGTAAACTCATGTTTATATTGCCCCTCCTCATGAGCCTTATTTTTGTCGCCGCCGTAGTTGTAGGCACCAAAACCCTGCAGTTCCCAGCAGGACGGTACGGCTATTTTTGTCCACTTGCCGCTGTTACGGCCACTGGTACAAAAGAAATCCCATTGTACGGTATGGTCTTTATCTGTACCCGATAAATATTTAACAATGGTTGATTGCGCGAACGAACTGAGCGAAATAAATAACCCTAAACAGGCTACGTAAAACTTCTTCATAATTTAACAGCAATTGGTTTATTTACCTGCTAAGCTAACATATCCGCCGTGATTAACGAAACCTAAAACACGGCATCGATTGCGTAATAAATATGTTGCAGATGGATAATAGAACATACTTATCTCCAAAACGTCATCGCGAACGAGGTACGAGTGTGGCGATCTCAAGGTCGCCTCCTAAGAGATCGTCACGCTACGCACACGATGACGCGACGGGAAGGTATGAGAATTTATTATTTGAACAAATTACCAACATTCTTATACGCCGGTTTTTGCACCTGATCTTTTAGTTTTTTGAAGCTTTGCATCGGCCCGTCAGCAATAAAAAGATTGATGATCCAGGCCGGTGCGCCGCCGTCAGGCTCAAGCGTCAGGTAATAAGTGACCCTGGTTTTGCTACCATCGGGCTTAAGAATCCATTTACCGTTGGATTTTTTTAGCCGGGTCAGGCCCTCTTTTTCAGGGACCAGGTCGGCTACCGAAGGGGCATCTATGGTAATGACTTTGGTATCCGGGTTTTGTGTTGCGGTAATATGCGCGGCGAAATCGCGGTTCTGAGCAGGCCAGGGCATATCAACCTGGGCATAATAAAACAGATCTGTTGCAGAGGCTTGCTTAACTATGGATGCCGACTTGATCTTATAAATCCAGTCGGGATAATTCTTGATATCCAGCAATACAGTAGCAATTTGTGCGGGCGCGGCATTAAAACTGCTCTCAACTTTTATTGGTTTAACTTTCAAGGCCGATTTATTATCGACATAAACTTTTATGCCGCTGCTTTCGGTTTTAAAAGTCCAGTCGCCCTGTGCTATGGCCATCCGGGCGATAAACGTCAGTGTAAGAAAGATGGATAATTTCAGTTTCATTTTGTTTGGTTTTGCAGGCATTGATGTTGGATTGAAAGCTTTTTTATAAACAGACCAACCATTTCTTATTTAATCAACAGCCATACCAAAGCATACAGAGTACCCGTGCGCACAACTAACATTAAGTTAATCAATACTTAATATAACGCCTTTACTTTTGCATTGTTATTCAGATGATGTACTAACCAATCGTTCTTTTTTCATTGAACTAATAAGATCAGTTAATAGTAAAGAGGGCAATTTAGCTCTCTTTATTTATTTATTTAAAACTATTTCGCCTCAAAAACATTCTGAACCAAACCGATGAAAATTTTATACGCCATACAAGGAACAGGTAACGGGCACCTTAGCCGGTCGATGGATATTGTGCCTTTATTAAAACACATGGGCGATGTTGATGTATTGGTTAGCGGCACCCAGGGCGATCTGAATTTGCCTTTCCCGATAAAGTATAAGCTGCATGGCTTTGGGTTTGTCTTCGGTAAATCGGGCGGAGTTGATCTGTGGGCGTCGTTCATGAAGTCGCGTTTCAGAAAATTCATCAAAGAGATCAAAAACCTGCCGATAGAAAAATACGACCTGGTGATTAATGATTTTGAACCTGTGTCGGCCTGGGCCTGTTATTTAAATAACAAGCCCTGCATTGGCCTGAGCCATCAGGCAGCGGTACTGCACGATAAAGCGCCGAAACCCCAGGAGACAGACATGATAGGCCGGTTGATCCTGAAAAACTATGCCCCGGTTACTTCCCAATTTGGTTTTCACTTTAAGGCTTTGGATAAAAATATATTCACCCCGGTTATTCGCCGGCAGGTGCGTGAGCAACAAACCAGTAATCAAGGCCACTACACTGTTTACCTGCCCGCTTATGATGACAAGCGACTGCTGAAGCGCTTATCAGAATTTAAGGATATCCGTTGGGATGTGTTTTCGAAACACAACAAAAAAGCTTTTACGCATAAAAACGTTTCAATACAACCTATTGAAAGCAAGGCGTTTGTAAAAAGCATGGCCCAAAGTGCGGGCGTGCTTTGCGGCGGCGGCTTTGAAACCCCGGCCGAAGCTTTGTTTTTGAAAAAGAAGCTGATAGTAATCCCGATGAAAAACCAGTACGAGCAGCAGCTTAATGCCGAACTGCTGAAAGAAATGGGCGTACCAGTAATTAAAAGTCTGAAACCAAAGCACCACGACAAAATTCTGAATTGGTTGCAAAACGGCAAAGCGGTTAAAGTAAACTACCCCGACAACACTCAACAAATACTCGACCTGCTATTTCAGCAATTTGACGAAACCAGCTATCACAAAGTCCAACCCGCAACAGCGTAAGTTTTATTTCAACACTACACGGGTAGCGCCATAACCAAACTTTTCTTTCAAAGCATCCATAAAGGTTTGTACTTTGGGGTGTTTGCTTAGCGCCTTGTGTATTTCGTGACGCAAGATGCCGTTGCCTGTGCCGTGGATAAAAACAATGTCAGGCAGTTGATGCACAATGGCAGCGTCCAGCGCTTTGGCAAAATGAGCAATTTGTATTTTCAATATCTCTGCGCTATCTAAAAACTGGTGATCGTCGCGGAGCTTTTCAATGTGCAGGTCGACCTCGCGCAGGGGTTTATCAATCACCACTTTTTCTGCGGCCGGTTTAAAGAAACTTTCTTTTAATTTCTGCGGATCGATAACCAGTTCCGGCTCATCCAACTGGATCAACCAACCCGGCTGATTTAACAGTGGCAGATTCTTTTTACTGCCTGCAAAATCCTTCGCCTTAAATTTTTCTGCGAAAGTTAGCGGCGCGGGTGCCTCTACATTTTGCGTGGTGTAATACAGCATATTCATCAAAACCCTGGGCCATAGCTGCAGGTCGGCCAGTTGCGCCGAGTATATCTTGACAGCCGATTTTGGCGCAATGATGCCGGCGTATTCTCCTTTAAAACCTTGCTTATCGGTAGTCAGCGTGGCCAGCAGCTGGAATGAGGTATCATTAATCAGATTAAAATGAACCACCGAATTTGCTTTAGCATCGGCCACCACCCCTAAGTATATGCCTTTGGTTTTGAACTCGCCTTGCGGCGTTTGCGGCTCGTTGGTTGCAGATTGGGGCACTTCTGTCTCCGCAGGCTTATATCCGTGAACCAGTGTAACCTTACTGGCCAGTACAGGGATCTCAAAGTCGTCCTCGCCGGTTACGCCAATCATCTGGTCGTCGATAATGCGGGTAATAAAGCCTTCCATCTTCTCGTCGACAAAGCGCACAAAATCGCCTAATTTGTATTTCATAGTATTAATGTATCGGGCAAAGCTACCGCATATAAATGTATAAGCGCAAACATTCTGCCTCTTAATTGTTGTTGTAGTGTGCTAAGTTTAATCTGTTTAACTTTTATCATACTATGAAAAGCACTACTGAGTTACACGACGGACATTTACCTTACCGGGTATTTGTACATAATTTGAATCGTTTATACTTCGCTAAACGATATCTTGATCAAAAAATGCCGCACCTTATTAAAATGGCATCATTTAAAACACTGCAACTGGGCATGAATGAGTTTTGGGAGGATGTGAAAAAGCAGATCATCAGAATGGAAGAAATTTTTGAGACCATAGGTGAGCAACCATCCGACAAAGACTGCAACCCGCTTAAAGCCATTATTAGAGATGAATTTTGCCTGAGTGATAAGCACGATCTGCATATACTAAACGATATGGATCTGATCATATATATTCAGATTTTGGAGAACATTAACATTACAACTTATGGGCTGTTAAAGACAGTAGCACACCGCTTAAACTATCAGCATATAGAGCAGCTGATGAAAGAATGTTTTGACGAAAGCGTGGATAATGACGAGCTGTTTGCACTCATCGCAAATGAGCATATTAAATAAGGCTATAAAAAAATAAGCCGCCTGCATAAAATACAAGCGGCTCGGTATAGCTATTTAATACCCCTATTAAAATAACCTATTGTAAAGTAAACTAATAAATCTCCTCGCTCCAAAAAATCAGCCCGACAATTATTAAAAACTGACGAGTTAGTCTGTATTTAGGCGCTTTTTCAATATTTTTCAGGCTTAAATGCTTCCGGGATCCTAAAAACGCCTTTTCGTTACTTGACTTTTTATGATTTAGTTACAATTAATAGGCGCTAAAATCCTATTTTTAGCGCCGCTAATCGGCTATGTTAAATAGTGATAGCAATTGTGTTTAAGAGCGATAAAATGAAAGTTTTAAAATTTGGCGGAACATCAGTAGGAAGCCCGGAGCGGATGAAAAAGCTGCTGGATATTATTGATGCCTCCGAAAGGCAAATTGTTGTACTGTCGGCGGTGTCGGGTACAACAAACAGTTTAGTTGAAATTGGTCAGGCTTATTTAGCCGGCGACAAGCCCAAAGCTGCGCGGTTAATTACTATTTTAAATGATAAGTACGAAGCCTTTATTAAAGAGCTGTTTGTCAAGCCGGAATTCTTAGCACAAGGAAAAGAAGTTATTGAGTATCATTTCAGCTTATTGAGTAACCTGGCCAATGATCTGTTTACGCCTGTCGAAGATAAAATTGTACTGGCCCAGGGCGAATTACTTTCGACCGCTTTGTACCATGTTTATTTGAAAGAGATTGGCGTACCGTCGGTGTTATTACCTGCGTTAGATTTTATGAAGACCGATGAGGATAATGAGCCGGATGTCGATCATATCACCACGCATTTGACACCGCTTCTGGATGCGGCGCCAGATAATAAACTATTCATCACCCAGGGCTATATTTGCCGCAACGCTTTTGGCGAGATCGACAACCTGCGTCGCGGCGGCAGTGATTACACGGCTTCATTAATTGGTGCGGGCATCCGCAGCGAAGAAGTACAGATCTGGACCGATATTGACGGCATGCACAATAACGACCCGCGCATTGTGCGGGGCACCAGGCCTATTGCCCGGTTATCATTTGACGAAGCTGCCGAGCTGGCTTACTTCGGTGCAAAAATTTTGCATCCGCAAAGCGTGTTCCCGGCACAGAAATATAAAATACCGGTGCGCCTGTTAAACACCATGGACCCGCAGGCCAGGGGTACTTTAATCACTAACGACAGCGAGAAGAACCAGATCAAGTCAATAGCTGCTAAAGATGGCATTACCGCTATCAAAATCAACTCGAGCCGTATGCTGTTAGCCTATGGTTTTTTACGCCGCATATTTGAGGTATTTGAGCGATATAAAACTTCTATAGACATGATCACCACCTCTGAGGTTGCCGTATCATTAACTATCGACGACACTACACACCTGGAAGAAATTTTGGGCGAGCTAAGATCATTCGGAGATGTTGAGGTAGATGCCGACGAAACCATTATTTGTGTGGTTGGCGATTTTGCTGCGGATAAGCATGGGTTTGGCTCGCGCGTGTTAGAAGCATTGAAGCATTTACCTTTGCGCATGATATCCTACGGTGGCAGCAATCATAATCTGTCGGTACTGGTTAAAACCGAAGATAAGGTTGAGGCGCTGAGAAGTTTGCATAGCAGGTTGTTTTAATATCGGAATCCGGATTTTCAACTTCGGATTTTGACTTTTTAATTTTGAATTTTGAATTACCAATAATGTTCACTCCCGATACTATTACCCGTTTTAAAAACGCCGAAACACCTTTTTACTATTATAATTTAGAGGTGCTTCGCCAAACTTTGCAGGCCTGCCATGATGCGTCGTCAAGATATGGCTTTCATGTGCATTATGCTTTAAAGGCTAACTTTAATCCAAAAGTACTGGAGATGATCCAGTCGTTTGGTTTTGGTGCTGATTGTGTGAGCGGCGGCGAAGTAAAGGCAGCTATTGATTATGGTTTTAAAAACAAGCAGGTAGTATTTGCCGGCGTGGGTAAATCAGACAAAGAAATAAACCTGGCGCTGGACGCCGATATTTTCTGCTTCAATGTCGAATCGGTACAGGAGCTGGAGATCATCAATGAACTGGCACAGGCCAAAGGTAAGGTTGCCAAAGTAGCTATCCGCATTAATCCCAATGTGGATGCGCATACCCACCATTTTATTACTACCGGTTTAGACGAAAATAAATTCGGCGTTAATACCTGGCAGTTAGATGACGTACTTACAGCTCTGCATACCTGCAAAAACATTCAGTTTGTGGGCGTACATTTTCACATCGGCTCGCAAATAACCGACATGGAGGTTTACAAAAGTCTTTGTGTACGCATTAATGAGATAGCCACCTGGTTTGAAGATCATGGCTTTAGCGTAAAAGTACTGAATGCAGGCGGCGGCCTGGGTGTAGATTATCACCATCCGGACACCAATACCATCAGTGATTTTGAAAGTTATTTCAAGGTGTTTAAAGATTTTCTGAATGTGCGTGCCGATCAGGAAGTGCATTTTGAGCTGGGCCGTGCGCTGGTTGCACAATGTGCTTCGCTGATCTCAAAAGTATTGTACGTTAAAAACGGTCAGAAAAAGAATTTCCTGGTACTGGATGCCGGTATGACCGAGCTGATCCGCCCGATGCTTTATCAGGCCTATCATGAAATTGAAAACGTTAGTCGCGACAGTGCGTCTGATTTGAAATATGATGTTGTAGGCCCTATTTGCGAAAGCACCGACTGTTTCCGCAAGGACGTGGAGCTGCCCGAATCTTTCCGCGGCGACTTAATTGCGGTACGTACCGCAGGCGCTTATGGCGAGGTTATGGCGTCGGGCTATAATCTGCGGGACAGGGTACAGAGCGTGTATTCGGAGTAAAACAAACAGGTTGTCATTCCGGGTGTTCCCGACGAGAGCACAAAGGCTACACAACAACAGATCGAACCTTTTTGAAAAAAGAGTCTCTTGAAAAAGAGGCTCTTTATTGTTTAAAGGCGGTTTTGAGGCTCGCCAGCTAATGCACAGAAGCAGACTCTTTGTTATACTTATTCTTATATTTCAGCGGAGATAGGCCGGTTATCTTTCTAAATACTTCTCTGAATGCTTTCACATCCGAGTAACCCACTTCGTACATTACTTCGTTAACGGTTTTCCGGGTACTTTCCAACGCTTTTTTTGCAGACTCTATTTTTACCCGTTGGGCATATTCCAGGGGAGTATTACTGGTCGCTTTAATGAACCTTCTGTCGAAATTTCTGCGACCTATTGCAAACTTTGAGGACAGATCCTCTACCGATATCTTCTCATTAATATTATTTTCTATATAAGCCTGGGCTTGTTGCACCATGGCATCATCATGCTGTTTTTGCCCCGTGAATATGGCAAATGCCGACTGACTGTTCCTTTCTAACTCTATCTGAAACACCTTAGAACAGTATACCGCTGTTTGTCTGTCGTAATATTTTTCAACAAGGTATATCACCAAATTCAAAAAAGAATAGGCTCCCCCATTTGTATAAATACCTTTTTCGTCTGTAATCAATTTATCCGAATGCAAATTCACTTTCGGATACATTTTCCTGAAAACATCTGCGAACGACCAATGTGTGGAGCAGCTTCTGCCATCCATTATACCTGTAGATGCCAAAATAAATGCGCCAGAACACATACTGGCTATTTCCGCACCTGCTTTGTATTGCTCGCTTATCCAATCGAGCATGAGCTGGCGCTCGGATGTGTTTTCGCCCGGCATTGCTGATGGAATAATGATCAGGTCTGTTTTAGTAATATCAGTTATATAAGCATCGGTTTTCAGAGCCACCAGATCATGAATGTATTCTTTTTTGAACCTGGTTCCGGCCACCGACAGCTGATACCTTTGTTTATTGCCCTGCTGCATTGAATATGCATTGGCTCTTGAAAATATTTCTACCGTACCCACTATACAAGCTACAGTACTGAGGTTACATTGACCTTCGGGATATAAAAGAGTGATGTGCTTCATCCGGATATTTTAAAACAAAGGTACAATTGCTGCGCGTCCAAATCAACCCACTATAATGTCCATTTTGCCACCTTTTCATCTGTAATATAGACAGTACTTTTGTTCTATAGCGATACAGAAACTTGAAACACACAATGAATCAGTACGAAAAATTTTATCAATTACATCAGCAGCAAGCGCCTTTCATAATTGCCAATGCCTGGAACGCAAGAAGCGCACAGCTCATAGAAGAAGCAGGCTTTGAAGCGATAGCAACGTCGAGCGGCGCCATTGCCGGTTCACTGGGTTATGAAGACGGAGAAAAAATACCTTTCAATGAATTGCTTTACATGGTGCAAAGAATCAAAGCATGTACCACCCTTCCATTATCGGTAGATATGGAACGCGGATATGCCGATGATTTAAATGTACTTACGGACAACATCCAAAAGCTGATAGATAATGGGGTGTCGGGTATCAATATAGAAGATATGCAGGGCGAAGATATCTATTTACGGAAGTTGGAAAGCATCAAAAACTACCTGATCAAAACCAATCAACAGCTCTTTATCAATGCGCGGACAGACGTTTTTTTGCAAAAGCTACCATCCCCTTTAGAGACTGTTTTAAGAAGGGCTAAACTATACAAGGAAGCAGGAGCCGACGGATTGTTTGTTCCGGCTGTTTCGGACGCAACTGTAATTAAAGAGATTACCAGGTCCACCACTCTTCCTGTAAATATGGTTGCATCATCTAAACTTTCCGTTGAAACGTTGGCAAGCCTTGGTATAAGAAGGATCAGCATGGCAGTATTATTATACAAGGCTACCTACAATCAACTGGCAAGAATCAGCCGGAATATAAAAGATGAAAATTCGTTTTCACCTTTATTTTAAATACATCAAACTTATACTACAATAACTTTTAATCAATAAGATCATGACAGAGAATAACAGCTCAAAACCCGGGGAAGTAGTCATCAAAATGGTGCTGGATGCATGGCATTCAAAAGTAAGCCAGTTGGATAAACTGTTGTCAGAGTTATCTGACGAACAATTAATGAAAGAAGTAGCCCCGGGCAGAAACAGGGGAATTTATTTGTTGGGGCACCTTACAGTTTTAGCCGATTCCATACTTCCTTTACTGGGTTATGAAAAACTTGCTCCGCATTTGTGGACACCATTTGTACAAACACCCGATAAGGAGACTACCGATTTACCAAGTGTAAATGAACTACGACAAGAATGGATGAAGGTAAAAACATTGTTAGCAGAAAAAATGTCAGCTATCAACTCAGACGAATGGCTTCAAAAACATACCGCTATATCAGAAGAAGATTTTGTAAAAGAGCCGCACCGCAATAAACTCAACGTTGTTTTGAGCAGGGTAAGCCACTTAGACTATCATTTAGGTCAAATGCAATTTTTAAAACCCAGATTAAAATGAAGAATCAAGATTTTACCACCACTATTTTGGTAGATCAAACACCGGCAGAGGCCTATAATACCATTTTAAATGTCAGAGCATGGTGGTCAGGCTTATTTGACGAATCATTTGAAGGAGGCTCAGCAAAACCGGGCGATGAATTTAGCTTTTTTGCAGGAGGCGGGGCTCATTATACCAAACAGAAATTGGTAGAACTGGTGCCCAACAAAAAAGTGGTTTGGCTTGTAACAGAGGCTAACCTTAGCTTTGTAGATAAAACAGACGAATGGAACGGAACCAAAATCAGTTTTGACATTTCTCAGGAACATGGCAAAACCAAAATTGTATTCATGCATATAGGTTTGGTTCCCGAGTTTGCGTGCTATGATTCCTGCGCACCGGCATGGACGCAGTATATACAAGAAAGGCTCGTGAATGCATTGAGCACAATGGACTGATCAAAATGCTCCGGGTCTGCTCACGGAAACAAAAAAAGGCAAGTCATTTCTGACTTGCCTT
>DATCXS010000263.1:0-8405 GCA_036565645.1 Mucilaginibacter sp. | reverse complement strand
CATGGCTTTGCTAAACTTCACCATTTGCTCAAAACTAATATGCGGCGGAATGTTAGGTACATTTGGATCGACAACGACTTCTACCAAAACCGGTCGATCTACAGAAAAAGCTGTATCCAGAGCTGAAGAAATATCTTCCGGACGGTCAACTTTGATACCCTTAAAACCTAACATCTCTGCATAACCTGCATATGGAAAATCCAGCAGTTCCTGCGAACCTACAAATTCAGGATTACCAGAAGAAACACGCTGCTCCCAGGTTACCATGTTCAGATCGCCGTTGTTAAGTACCAGGATCACCAAACGCGGGTCGGCCCAGGTTTTCCAGAATTTGGCTATGGTAATCATGCTGTTAATGCCCAGCATCTGCATCGCTCCATCGCCTATTAAAGCAATGGGAATCCTGTCGGGATAAGCAAACTTAGCCGCAATCGAGTAAGGAATAGCGGGGCACATCGTCGCCAGTGTGCCTGACAGCGAAGCCTTCATACCCTCGCGGATCTTGATATTCCTTGCAAACCAACTGGCAGATGAGCCAGAATCGGCAGTAATGATACAGTTATCCGGCAGTTTAGGCGACAACTCCCAGAACACGCGCTGCGGATTAATTGGGTTGGCTTCTTTCATGGATTTTGCCTCGACAATGTTCCACCATTCTTCCACATCAGCTTTTAGCTTGTCCTGCCATGATCGGTCGGTCTTCTTTTCAATCAGTGGAATCATCGCTTTCAATGTCGCTTTACTATCGCCCACCAAATTAACCTCCATCGGGTAACGCAGGCTCAACATCCGACTATCGATATCTATCTGTACACCGCGAGCCTGCCCCTCATCCGGTAAAAACTCTGAATAAGGGAACCCGCTGCCAATCATAAATAGTGTATCGCATTCGGTCATTAAATCCCAGCTTGGTTTGGTACCTAACAGCCCAATAGAACCGGTAACATAAGGCAGATCATCCGGCAATGCGGCGCGGCCTAATAAAGCTTTAGCGACACCGGCACCCAGCAGTTCGGCCAGCTGCTTCACTTCTTCAGACGCTCCTAACGCCCCTGCGCCAATAAGCATAGCTACCTTTTTGCCGGAGTTAAGTACATTGGCAGCTTTTTGTAATTCAGTAGCAGGCGGAACGGGTGTTTCAACGGCATGGCCGACACCTGTAAATACACTGCCATGTTTTTTGGGTGGCGCATCAACGGCGTCCATTTCCTGTAAATTATTAGGTAATATAATACAGGTTACTGTACGTTGTGCCTTAGCAATCCGCACCGCGCGATCGACCAATTGACGGGCTTGTGCAGGATCAGTAAGCATCTGTACATACTCGCCGGCTACGTCTTTGAAAAGCGAAAGCAGGTCAACCTCTTGCTGGTAGTTACTGCCGAGAGACGTGGCAGCCTGCTGGCCCACAATAGCAACCACCGGCTGATGATCAAGTTTAGCATCATACAATCCATTAAGTAAATGTATAGCTCCCGGACCAGAGGTAGCCATGCAGACGCCGACCTCGCCGGTAAACTTGGCGTGGGCACAGGCCATAAATGCGGCTATTTCCTCGTGCGCTACCTGTATAAAATCCATTTCTTCTTTGGCCCGGTCTAAAGCGCCCATTACGCCGTTAATGCCATCGCCGGGATAGCCAAACACACGTTTGATGCCCCACTCGCCTAAGCGTTGGACTATAAAATCACTTACCTGCCTGCTCATAACTAATTGTCTTTTATATGATTGGTAACAGGCGGTTTACAGGCTTTGTTTAGATATATATGAAAAACCCAATGGCCTAATACTTGTTATGGAATAAGAAAGGAGACATCATTATGCCATGGCACTACGGCGACTATCCGCCATCTTATAAGAACCAGCCTAAACACATTCGCGACAAGGCAACCGAGATTGCTAACGAAGTTTTGAAAACTACCAGCAATGAAGGAGAAGCTATCGCCACCGGACTTAAACAGGCAAGGGCTTATTTTGCCAAAGAACAAAAAGGAAAAAAGGATTAAGCTTGGAGCAAGAGCCTAAAATTAAAATCAGTGCGGGCGACCACCTGGCTAACGAGCGCACTTTTCTGGCGTGGATCAGGACGGCTATTGCATTAATGGGCTTTGGCTTTGTGGTGGTTAAGTTCTCCCTTTTTGTCAGGCAGCTTGCGCTGGCAGTTTCGGGGCATACCGTGATACCGGCAAGGGGCTTCTCGGGTGTTATTGGTATGTGTCTGGTAGCTATCGGGGCCTTAACTGCGCTGATTGGGTATCTGCGCTATCGCCGGATTGAAAGGCAGTTGTTAGCTCATGCCTTTTATCCTAAGTCGCGCTTGTTGCTGGTATTAACTGTGGGTGTTACAGCGGGCAGCTTGTTGCTACTGTATTATCTGCTGCCGAATCTGTAGTTGCAGTTTTAATTCGTTAAAACAGTGCTGTCTAATCAAGCATTTTGTTTCACTTGAAAAGTGAGACAAATGAAACAAACATTTTGGTTAAATATTTGATAATCAGTTTTTTAACAAAAATGACTTAAACAAAATGAAACAAAACAAAAGCTGCTTATTTTACAACCATCTGTAAATAAGCACTTAAGTTGTTTTCGGCTTTTTGACCAAATAAGGTGAAACATCTAAAGTGAAACAAGATTTTCGAACCCCTATAATGAAACAAAGCCTGCCTTGTAACAGCTTGTAACATTTATATAGTGGTCTATACAAGTAGTATTTAAATATCTAAGTTTGCTTCGCTTTAGAGTGGATATTGTTCACTCTCGATCATTTAACCGGGGATGGTGGTACGTTCCCGGTTTTTATATGGAATTTTGAGTTTAGATTTTATTCATCAGTTCTTATACCTGGCCCAATAGGTTCAGGGTAGCATTATCCATCTTGCCATTAAAAAATTTATCAAGCACCGATTTAAAAACCGGATAAGCATCGGGCAATGACGCAAACAAAGTCATAGATGATCGTAGTTTCATATCATCCGGCGTGCCGAATATCGCGTGAGCATCATTGCCATCTAAATCAAGCAAAGCTGTGCAAATTTCAATTAATCGTTGACCTAACAGCGGATGGGCAATATAAGCCTCGGCCTCGTCGAGGTTTTTTATAGCATAGCGTTTTGACATCTCACTAAAGCCCAATCCCTGTATCTGCGGAAATATATACCACATCCAATGGCTGCGTTTACGACCTCTTTTTATTTCGGCAAGCGCATCGGCGTAATCATGCTCCTGCGCGTCTATAAATCTTTGTAGCTCATCCATATCCCATCATTAACAATAAACCGGCCAGTTTAAGTTTGTGTTTTATTGTTGATTTTCGGGCACCAAAAGCACTGCATCAGCAACTATCACGCCGTCTGCATCCTTATTGGATATGGCTACATAGGCACTTTTACCTGCGCTAAACTGCTGGCTGCCCATCGACACCCATTCGCCCGAGGTTTGCCCTATTACCTTCACATCATTTTTATTAATGGTTTTATTGACAATGTTTTGCCCATCGGATATCTGCACCTGGGTAATGTTTGTACTATGCCCTACCTTTGGACAATACACATAAATACGATAATTGCCCGTTCTTTTTATTTGCGGGATGAATTTGATCTCGGCAAGTGTGCTTTTAGCAGTATCCGTCAGAAAGGACGGGCCATAACCGCCCACCGTATGCCGCATCCACTGCCCGGTCTTGACAACATTTTCCGTATCGTCATCATCCACTAAAATCTCCGGCGTACTGCCGTCTACCAAAGGGTTATTAATAAGCGTTGATTGCAGCTGTTTAATATCAATTTGCTGCACATCTACCTTTTTATCAACAGCCTGACAGGCAGCCACAGCCGCCGACTGCCCCAACACCATAAAAACCGGTTCCATACGGATAGAGCCATAAGCCATGTGACTGGCCGACAAACATACCGGCACCAGCAAATTACCGCACTCATTATTTTTTGGGGTGATAGAGCGATAGGCTATCGGGTACGGGTTTATACCGCGCAACTGTACATCGCCCTCATTTTTAACCATACCGTTTACCACCAACCGCTCGGCATTGTGCGAGTCCATGTTATAAGCGCCCATGCCAATTTTATCGTCGACCACTTCTTTACGCAGGCAGTTTGCCTCGGTCATTACATAAGCGCCCAACATTCTTCGCGCTTCGCGGACGTAAAGTTGTGGGGTAAAGTGATTGGAGTTGAGATACTCGTCCTTTGGATAACCCCACTTTAGCATTTTTTCCCGCAGGTTAGCCGGCATCCGCGGGTCATGACCAATGAAGTATAAAAAGCCTTTGGTATAATCCTGGTGCACTTTGATAATAGCCGCGCGGGTGGCATAGTCGCCATCCGGGTAAGCATAGTTCATGCCAATCATGTCTGTACTAAACGGACCGTTATTATTAATATCTGTTTTGTGGTTAGGCATCATGTCGGGTTTCAGGAAAGCGCTCCAGTCTTTAGCCGGTTTAACCTGAAGATATCTTAACAACAACTCGTAATGCGTCGAGTCATAATTAGCGGGACGGGTAATCCCGATCATATTGGCCGGATCATTAGTGAGGCATAACCTGAAATTATAAGCCTGGATCTTTTTGTCACCACTCCCAATGGGTGCCAGGGTTTCATTGCTGATACCCCAAAGCAAACCACTTTCGGGCTTACCCGGTATTTTATAAGGATCGACACCATCAGGGAATTGATGCTGGGTTTTCAGTTGCACGCCGTCCACCGTTTCATTGTAAACCGAATTAGCCTCGCGTCCGGTAGTATAGCTGACGCCTGCTTTCGCCATCAGGTCGCCCTCATAACTGCAATCAATGAATTGTTTGGCTTTAATAGTTTGTGTTGCTGCGGATGGGTGCAGCGAGTTTTCTAATTCAATGTTGTTGATATGGTTGCCTGTTTTATTGACTTTGCGCAGGCGGGTTTCATAGATCACCTTAAAATTACCGCGTTTTACATAGTCCAAAAAAATAGCCTCGGCGACTTTTGGTTCAAAGGTCCACTGCTCAAACTTACCATAATGCTGCCCTACCCTACGGTAAAAATCGCGCGCCAGGCCGGTAACTACGTATTTATTGCCGATGTCGGTAAAGCCCAAACCACCGCTCGAAAGGCCGCCCAGACGGTTGCCCGGCTCAATGAGTACCACGCTCTTACCCAGCCTTGCCGCTGCGTAAGCTGCTATTACCCCGGCAGAAGTTCCGCCGTACACACATATATCAATACTTGCTTGTTTGCGCCTGGTCTGCGCATTTGCAGTGTTGGAAAAAGCAATTAATAGTGCAAAGCACCAGGCGAAGGATTTGAACATAGATTGTTAATTGGTTATTTGCAAATCTATGATTGATTGGGCGGATATCAAAGTTGGGTTGAGCTGTAAGCTCATTGCATAGTGATTAGAAGTTGAAACTTCGGACAGCAGAGGGTTGCCGTAACATTTTTCGCAGTCATGCTGAACTTGTTTCACTGTGAATTTATTTCGGCATGACGGGAGTTAGTTATGTCAATGCGATAGAGAAGAATCTTATACGCTTTGCTAATCGCTGTTATAAGATTCTTCGTTATTGCTACCCAGACAAATTACGCGATCAAGACTTACGAAGTTTTAAAAACTTCGTAAGTCTTACTTATAACTTAGAATGACAAGATAGTTAGGAATTCAATTATTCAATCACCCTATCCAGATGCGTATAACCGCCATCCACATGTATCAGCTGACCTGTAGTATGGCTTGATGCTTCTGATAAAAGAAAAACCACCATGCTGGCAATCTCCTCAGCAGTAGTCATCCGATGACCAAGCGGAATGTTTTTTACAATATCTTTCAGTTTAGCATCCGGGTCTTCCATGGTAGCGATATAGGCTTCATAAAGCGGCGTCCAGCACTCTGCCACGATCACCGCATTAACGCGGATGCCATAGGGTAATAATTCAACGGCCCATTCGCGGGTAAGTGCGTTACGTCCGCCATTTGCAGCAGCATAAGCAGAGGTATTTCCCTGGCCGGTTTCTGCTACTTTTGAGCCGATGTTTACAATGTTGCCTTTAGATTTTTTCAACTCCGGCAGCGCAAATTTGGCCATTAAATAGTAGTGCGTAACGT
This sequence comes from Mucilaginibacter sp., assembly GCA_036565645.1. Taxonomy (GTDB): domain Bacteria; phylum Bacteroidota; class Bacteroidia; order Sphingobacteriales; family Sphingobacteriaceae; genus Mucilaginibacter. The sequence continues at coordinate 2,309 of DATCXS010000263.1, read as the reverse complement.
TGCGATGCAGGCTGCGTACAAAATCGTCATAGTTTCCTTTTTCAAGGCCCACGCCGTCATTAACACCGGCATTGTTTATCAGTCCCTCGATACGGCCAAATTTGGCTATTACTGCGTTCACTGCTTTTTCGCATTCTGCCGGATCGGTTAACTCTGCCTGCACCTGGAAACTCTCAACGCCCCGCGCTTTCAGGCTTTCAACTACCTTTAAGTTATCCGCTTCCTTGCGGCCAACAATCACCGGTATAGCACCCTCGTTGGCCAATACATTCACAATACCCTCGCCAATGCCCTTTGCACCGCCGGTTACTATTACCACTTTATTTTTTAACTGCAGATCCATATTTAGATTTTTATAATTGATTAAAAAAAGCTGTCATTCTGAGCATAGCGAAGAATCTTATAAAAGCGACTTATAATATGTATAAGATTCTTCGCTATGCTCAGAATGACAAAAAGATTATTTACAACCCATAAAACTTAACCGCATTACCACCCCAAAACTTATCCTGCTCGTCGGTTGATAATTTAGACACATAGGCTTCCGGTATAGAAAGCATTTCGCCATAAGTAGCCGCTACGCGACAAACCGGCCAGTCGGAGCCGTACATTACACGGCCGGCACCAAAAGCTTCAAAGATCACATCTATATAAGGTGTAAAATCTTCAGGTTTCCAATTTTTCCAGTCGGCCTCGGTAACCATGCCTGATAACTTGCAGCTTACATTTTGATTTCGGGCGATGGCACGCATGTCCTTAGCCCATTGGTCAATCTCGCGGCCCTTTATTTTCGGCTTCGCCAGATGGTCGATCACAAAAGGCTGATCAGGAAAAGCCGCGGCAAATTCGTTAGCGAACCCTATCTGATCTGTATAGATCAAAATATCATAAGTATAGCCAAACTGTTTTAGTTTGCCAATACCGCGTTTAAAATCGGCCTGAAGCATGTAAGCACGATCAACTTCGCCTTGCAAAACGTGGCGAAAGCCTTTCATTTTATTAAACTGCTTATAATAACTTAATCGCTCCTCAATATTTTCGGCCTTAAAATCAACCCAGCCAACAACGCCTTTTATAAAATCATTATTGATGGCATGCTCGAGCAAAAAATGGTTCTCGGTTTCCGACTGGTCGGCTTGTACCGAAACACAGCCATGAAAGCCATATTCTTGCAGTATCGGCTCTAAATCATGCGGCAGAAAATCCTGACGGATGATCTCCATATCGTCATTGATCCAGGCATGAGCTACTGGGTCATAATTCCAGAAATGTTGATGCGAATCAATTCTTTGCATAAGCTTTCACTTCTTGTCTCGACTCGCCCAGACCATCGATACCCAACTCCATTACGTCGCCCGGTTTCAGGTAAACCGGCGGATTAAAGCCCAGTCCCACACCTGCCGGGGTTCCGGTTGATATAATATCGCCCGGTAAAAGGGTCATAAACTTACTTACATAAGCAATCACAAATGGCACATTGAAGATAAAGTTTGACGTATTGCCGTTCTGCAAGGTCTGGCCGTTCACTTTCAGCCACAGACGCAGGTTATTGATGTCGCCCAGTTCATCCGGCGTAGCCATAAACGGACCAACCGGCGCAAAGGTATCGCAGCCTTTACCTTTATCCCAGGTACCGCCGCGCTCAATCTGGAACTCGCGTTCAGAAACATCATTATGCAGAGCGTATCCGGCCACGTAATTCAACGCTTCCGACTCCTCTACATAACTTGCTTTTTTGCCGATGATGACTGCCAGCTCAACTTCCCAATCGGTCTTTACCGAATCGCGTGGAATGATCACGTCATCGTTCGGGCCAACCAAAGCGGTGGTCGATTTCATAAACAATACCGGCTCGGCAGGTACAGTAGCATTGGTTTCTTTAGCGTGATCGGCATAATTCAAGCCAATACACAAGATCTTTGACGGTCTGGCAACCGGGCTGCCCAGGCGCTCGCCATCAGCTACTTTTGGTAGTTTGCCTTCGTTATTGGCCAGGAACTTTTTCAGCCTGTTCAAGCCATCGTTCTCAAAAAAAGCTTCGTTATAATCCTCGCCAAAAGCAGAGGTATCATATTTAGTATTGTTTATAATGACACCGGTTTTCTCTTTGCCCGGCGTACCGTATCTTATTAGTTTCATAAGCCTTAAGCCCCCTCTAAATCTCCCCCGGTAGGGGAGACTTCTTATTTTATTGTGATTTTTATTAATAATTCTTTTTAAAGCTCTCCCTTCCGGGGAGGGTTGGGTTGGGCTGTTAATTATTCAATTTAACAAAGCCGCCATCCAGCAAATAATCGCAACCGGTAACA
>DATCXS010000422.1:0-19115 GCA_036565645.1 Mucilaginibacter sp. | reverse complement strand
GGCGTTAGGGTCGTCCATATCGGTTAAGTTAGTAGCCTCAACGCCGGTAATCTCAGGTACTGCTTTTTGTATAGCGCCTTCAATACCCGCTTTAAGGGTCATGATACTCATAGGGCATGAGCCGCACGAGCCTAATAACTTTATCTTAACCACGCCTTCGGGGGTAATCTCCTCTATCGACACATTGCCACCGTCTGTCTCCAGGTACGGACGAATGGTATCTAACGCTGCTTCAACCCTCTCTAATAAACTCATTTTAACAAATTTATAAGTAAAGTTATTAATTATTTATGATATCCCGCGACAATACCTGCGCATTATTAATGGACACCTGTTGCGCTACGCGGTTAGCCATTTCGGTAAAAGCTTCAACCATCAGTACATGCTCTTCGCTCAGTACAATGGGTTTGCCCGCGTCGCCGCTGTCACTGATACCCTTAACCAGCGGGATTTCGCCCAGAAAAGGCACCTCTAATTGCTCGGCCAGCTTTTTACCGCCGCCCTGGCCAAAAATGTAATATTTGTTCCCGGGCAATTCGGCCGGAGTGAAGTAAGCCATATTTTCAACAATGCCTAACAGCGGCACGTTGATGCTCTCCATCAAAAACATACCAATACCCTTCTTTGCATCGGCTAATGCTACGGCCTGCGGGGTGGTCACAATAACCGCTCCCGTAACCGGGAAGGTTTGTGTAATGGTAATATGGATATCGCCGGTACCCGGTGGCAGGTCTACCACCAGGTAGTCCAGCTCGCCCCAATCGGCATCGTTGAATAGTTGTTTAACCGCGGTAGACACCATTGGCCCGCGCCAGGGCACGGGCTGATTAGGGTCGGTAAAAAAGCCGATAGACAACAGCTTGATTCCATACCTTTCAATAGGCTCAATACGTGTCTTGCCATCTACCTGGCTGGCTTTGGGCCGGGCACCCTCCAGTCCGAACATGATCGGGATGCTTGGTCCGTAAATGTCGGCATCAATCAGCCCTACTTTAGCGCCGCTTTTAGCAAGCCCCAGCGCCAGGTTAACCGCCACGGTGCTCTTACCCACGCCGCCTTTGCCCGACGCCACGGCAATGATATTTTTAACCCCCGGCACGCCGGTATTCTTCTGCGTAGTAACGCGCGACGTCATGTCGATGCTCACCTCGATGTCTTTGCTTATAAAGTGGCTGATAGCATTGCGGCAGGCATTTTCAATTAATGCCTTCAGCGGACAGGCCGGCGTAGTCAGGATAACCGAAAAACTAAGGCGATTGCCGTCAATCACAATATCCTGGATCATGTTCAGGGTCACCAGGTCTTTTTTCAAATCAGGCTCTTCGACATTGCTCAAAGCTTGCAGTACTTGTTCTTTAGTAAAGTTCATAGCGCGTTATGAGTAACAAAATTACTAAAACAACACGCAAGGTTTGTCATCATAATGACTTTTTGGTGGGTTAGTTCTTTCGATAGCTATCGGAAAGTACAAGGGTTCATAGGGCCCCAATGGGGACTGTCAGGCTAAGCTCATCGAGGCATGTGCGCAGGGTTCCCCTCTTTGAGAGGGGCAGGGGTGTGTCTAACCTGGCGATGAGCCAAGCCTCCGCGCGATTCCCTCCCCACGGGAGGGGCAGGGAGGGGTTTAACCAAGCGACATGTTGTACTATCACTATCCGTTTTGTCCGTCCGTTTCCTTGACGAAACAGCCAGCCAGACAAACTAATCTTTCAGCTTATCTGCAATATAATGAATGCTGTTATCCAGGTCTTTTGCTGCATTAAGCAAATGCGTCTCGGCCTCTAAGTAGCTCTGATGTTTATCGTCGCTATTGCCGATGGTGTCGATGATGCCCAATATATTAGAAAGGTGCCTGCGGATCTCGTGCGAGTTAATAAAGGCCAGCTCGTTTCGTTTGGTCTCAAAAAGCAGTTTTTCAAACTTTCTTTTCTGACGGATATTGCGATATAACATCGCCCCGGCAATCAATACCAGCCCAATGGTAACCACACTAAAGATCAGCCATAAGCGCTCTCGCTTAAAACCATCCTCGCGCCGTATATAACCATTTTGCATCTCGTCCAGTCTTAAACCCGCTGCAATGGTATCTACCGCAACCAATCGCGTAATTTGAATTTTGGCTTGCTGCAGCGACTGATCAAAACGCCGGATAGCCAGATCATTTTCTGAATTGGCTGCCGCAATGCGCGCCAGCATTTCGTATAAAGAGAGTGTCTCTTCCGGGTGGTTGTGCAAGGCAGAATCGGCAATGAGCCGCCGCGCTACTACGCGTGCAGAATCGATCTGCCCACTACGAAAAAGCATGGTGGCCAGGTTTTTTTCGTCCGTCTGGTCGTAGCCGTAACGCTGGTCCTTTTTCAGTTTAGCTAATCGTCCGAGCGCGTCGCTATAACGCCCTTGTAACAGTTCGAGGGTATAAATACCCCGCTGCTGGAAGGTATATAACCGCTCGGAGGATGTTTTCAGGTCAAGTAACAGGTCAGTGTATTTTGCCAGCGAATCTATCATGGCCATGCTAAAATAATTCTCGGCCTTATTAGCCAGCACCATCATGGTAAATGAGGGTTCATGGAGCCGTTTTCGCCGCATTAGTGATGTCGCCTGGTCCAGATATAACAGCGACTGGCCGTATAGTTTATTGCGATGATAAATATCTGATATATTGATATCAACAAGCACCTGCAGGTAAGCGTCGTTTAGGGTAACCGCTTCTTTTTTCGCCTGTCTGAAACTTGATACCGCCTCAATGGCATTACCCGCGACACTCTGTAAAAAGGCGAGCTGCGTAAAACACGCAAAAAGCAGGTAATGATCGTCTTGCTGGTTTGCCAGACCAATTGCGCTCACCAGCGCTTTTTCTGCCGGTACGTATTGCTTTTGCTCCATGTAGTACATGGTTTCTACAAATAAGCCCACCGCCTCGGCGTCGGGTACGGGGTAAGCAGCCAATAAACTATCCAGGCTTTTTTTGGCCGGAAGCAAATTATTGGGCAAACGCCTGTCGAAATAATAACGGATCGACAAGATCAGTCGTTTGTTTTTTTGCGGACCGTTTTTTTGTTTCAGGATAGTTAAAATGCTGTCAGCGCTAACCTGTTCCATCGCCCGGACCGGCCGGACAAAAAACGATGCGAATAAAAATATAAGGCAGATTTTTCGCATAATTTATACGTATACGCTAATCTACGACCAGACGTTTTAAAAAAATATAAATTGGTTTAATTGTCACAACGGCGTTACCCCGATTGAAATCGGGGCCCGGCTGTACGCTCATACGCCTTCAAGGCCTTAGGCGCGTGGCTGGTATCCGCTGCCATCACTAACGCAGGATTGCAGTAGCTATAAGCATACCTCCACCACCTCGTCGGGAAATGCCCGCCTTCAAACAAAACCCACCCTTCAAACCTTTATCCCTTTATGATAACAGTAATCGGAATTTTTGCAGACCTCAACCTTGCCGAGCAGGCGGCCGACTATCTGCTGGCTAACGAGTTTGATAACGAAAACATAGACCTGCACACCGATAGCGAAAGCGAGAGCGGGATAGATCGCATCGCCGATTATTTCGGGCATCTGTATAACGAGGCCGACCGCGCCGGTCACTATGCATCGCTGGCGCGCAGGGGCACGGTGATCACCGTGCACGCTATATCTACCCGCCAGGCACAGGAGGCCGCGGATGTGTTCAATAATCACGGCGCCATCCGGGTAGATGCCGATGGAGGCCGTAGCCTGGTGATTGAGCAGATTGTGGAACCCGCGAAGAGGCTTCGCTCTGGTGATTAGAGGTAGTTAATTAGAGATTAGGGTTAGTCGTTTTAATAGTACCAACAGACCTAATCTCTCATTAACTACCTCTAATCACCAAACACTAATCTCTCGCGCAGCGTCACACCCTCAAAAATATCTTATACTTATACAGCACATACAAAAACAGCCACTTAATACCCAGGTACGTCACGGCGGCTATTACCAGGTTAAATGGATTGCCGATGAGCTGGAAAAGCCAGTTGAAGAACGCGCTGTTGGTATGGTTCCAGTCGATAAAGTGATTAGACATGTAAATGAGTATCGAGTTCATGCCGATGACCTTGAAAAAGAAGGCCCATTTTACGTAACCCAATACGTCGATGATATAGTAGAACAGCGCCATGAGCAGCAGGCTTATGCCGCCTACATTAAGTACAAACGAACTGGTCCACAGGTTTTTGTTAACCGGGAAGTCGAGGTTCCATATCCAGGCCAGCACCAAAAATATCACACCGACAACGGCCATGCGTGTCACCTTTTTCATTTGGCTGAGGCCGGTCTTTTTTAACATAATACCGGTAAGTACACCCAATATACCGGTGCTGATGGCGGGGATGGTAGAGAATATGCCCTCGGGGTCATGTATACCCAGGTACAGTTTACCAGGCATCAGGCAACGGTCTACATACGAGGTGAAGTTGCCGGGCATGGTGAGGTCGCCGGCCGGAAAGCCTGGTGCCGACAGAAATTTGAGTATCAGCCAATAAGCTATAATAAAGAACCAGAACCAGAACATCTGCCAGCGCTCGGCCGCGTACAGGTAAATGATGGCGGCAAACATATAAGCCATACCAATACGGCCCAGGACTGAGCCAAAGCGGACGTCGGCAATGGGTTGTATATTAAGGCCGTTGTTATAAATGATACCGAAAATAACCAGAATAATACCGCGCTTAATTATCCGCCAAAGCAGCTTATTGCGCGAGGTACCTTTCTCCAATGCGCGCCCTATAGAAAACGGTGTCGATACCCCGGCCATGAACAGGAACAGCGGGAAGATAAGGTCGTAAAAATGGAACCCGTTCCAGGCGGGGTGATCCAGCTGGATGGCGGCCCACTCAAATGCAGGCCAATGTGTGGCTTTCGCTATTTCTTTAACTATGGGTTCGAGGCCCATGATCCAAACCATATCGAAGCCGCGCAAGGCGTCTAATGATTGGAGACGGGTTGGAGTTTGCTGAAAATCGTCAGCCTGAATTGTTGCAGACATGGTTTAATTGGTTAAGGAATTATAACACAAGATAATGTTTTATTGGGGAATAAAACAAGAGGGGGAGAGAGGGGATGATATCGAATGTTGAATAATGGATCACGGGTTGATTCGATAATCATTATAAAAAGAAGGTTGGCGTTCCCTTTGGGTCGGGCTTTCCGCTTATACGCCTGCAGGCATTAAGCTCAGGGCCGGTATCCGCTTCAATCCCTAACGCGGGGACTCACCCGGTCTACGCTTCGCTGGACCACCCTCTCTTCGCCTTCGGCAGAAAGAGGGTGGATAAATGAAATGCATCAGCCCAACTAATCTTCAATCTTTAATAACCAATCTTTAAATCAATCAAAACTCCAGTACGTCCTTTTTCTTCTTATGCTTCATCCGTTTGGGGACGAACTCCATGATCTCGTTTTTCAGGGCTTCGATCATGCGGCGTTTAAGGTGATTGCGGGGGATGACAATGCTTACCTCGCGGGCGGGTTCGGGCGATTTGAAATACCGCACCCGGTCAAGCTGCTTGTCGCTCAGATCAGACAGGGCAAGCTCGGGCAGAATGGTGGCGCCATTGTTTTGGTCGACCATCCGTTTCAGGGTCTCTACGCTGCCGGTGTTGTATTCAAAATGCTGAAAGCCCTGAGTCGACTTGCGGCGCTGGCAGATGTTCAGTACCTGCTCGCGCATACAATGGCCCTCGTTAAGCACCCAAATCTCTTCCATGTCAATATCGTCGGGCGTAATGCTTTTCTTTTTGTAAAGCTTGCTATGTTTGGAAGCGTAGGCCACAAAGTTTTCGTAAAAGACGGGTATCTCTGTCAGTGAGCTTTCATGCAATGGAGTAGACAGGATGCCGCAGTCTATCATACCTAATTTTAATTGCTGGATGATCTGCTCGGTGGTTTGCTCCCAAACAATGAGTTTTACCTGCGGATATTTCTGGATAAAGCCGCTTAATATTTTAGGCAGGATGTATGGCGATACTGTGGGGATAATGCCCACCTTCAGCTCGCCCGACAAGTCTTTTTGCCTGTCGGATATGATCTCTTTGATCTTCTCGCTCTCGGCCAGCAGGATGCGGGCCTGGCTAATAATATCTGTGCCGATCTCTGTAGGGGTCACCGGTTGCTTAGAGCGGTCGAATAATTTTACGCCCAGGTTTTCCTCAAGCTTTTGGATCTGCATGCTCAGGGTGGGTTGGGTAACGAAGCATTTTTCGGCAGCAGCTACAAAGCTGCGATAGGTGTCGACAGCTACCAGGTATTCTAATTGCACTATAGTCATGACTATATAGATGAGTTCTATACTAAGATAGGGAATTTATTGAATTAGTCGATAGTTGGTGGTCAATGACCAATAGACTTTACCCGATAATCCACGGTTTGAGGTAAACAAGACTGATACCTGACATTCTGAGCGCAGCAAAAGAATATTATGAAACGATTGTTTTATGCTTACATTAAAAAGAAAAGCGCTCTTAGTCGGGAGCGCTTTTCTTTTTATCGGATCTTTAATTTCAATAGCTGATTCCTGATCTCCAGCCGCTAACCTCTATTTAGGCCCATAGGTCACTATCGGGATGATCATTTCTTCTAACGAGATACCGCCATGCTGGAAAGTTTCATTGTAAAAATTCACGAAGTGATTATAATTATTCGGATACACAAAGAAGGTGTCTTCTTTAGCAAAAACAAAGCTCGAGCTTACGTGCAGCTTAGGCAGCATGGCGTCGTGCGGGTTGCGTACGTGAAATACATCTTTAGCGTTAAAATTTAGGTTACGGCCCTGTTTGTAGCGCAGGTTGGTATTGGTATTACGGTCGCCGATGATCTTGCTTGGCTTTTTAACGCGGATGGTTCCGTGGTCGGTAGTGATAATAACACGCACTTGTTTAGTAGCCAGAAATTTTAACAGATCCATTAAAGGCGAGTGCTCAAACCAGGATAACGTTAATGAGCGATATGCCGCATCGTCACTGGCCAGCTCCCGGATCATCTGCATATCTGTCCGCGCATGCGACAGCATATCCACGAAATTATAAACTACAATGTTCAAATCGTTCTTCATCAGGTTGCTTACAGAGTCATTTAGTGCGCGGCCCTCATCAATGTTCAGGATCTTGGTGTAAGAGTGTTTACATTCCTTACGGTAAACACGGCTGATCTGGTCGGCTGCAAAATTGGCCTCAAATAAGTTTTTGCCGCCTTCGTCCTCATCATTCTGCCACATATCCGGGTAGCGTTTTTCCATTTCGGTCGGCATCAGGCCCGAGAAAATGGCATTACGCGCATACTGGGTAGCAGTAGGCAAAATACTGTAGTAAGTATCCTCTTCCTCCAGCTTAAAGTATTGGGATATGATGGGGTTAATGATCTTAAACTGATCGTAACGCAAGTTGTCAATCAAAATAAAGAATACCGGCGTGCTGCTTTCCAACTTCGGGAATACCTTCTTTTTGAAAAGCTGCGTCGAAATCGTCGGCGCATTATCAGGATTTTTCAGCCAGTTCAGGTAGTTTTTCTCTACAAACTTGCAAAACTGGGAATTGGCCTCCGCTTTTTGCAGCGTCAGTATCTCGTGCATGCCGGCATCTTCCAACTGCTGCAGCTCAAGCTCCCAATAGATCAGCTTTTTATAAACATCAACCCACTCCTGAAAAGTCAGCGCATCATTTAGGGTGATACCCAGGTTCCTGAAATCCTGCTGATAGGCCATCGTGGTTTTTTCGGTCACCAGGCGTTTGTTCTCGGTCAGTTTTTTTATGGTTGACAGGATCTGCTTCGGGTGAACCGGTTTGATCAGATAATCACCAATTTTGGAGCCGATGGCATCTTCCATCAAGTATTCTTCCTCGTTTTTGGTGATCATGACAATGGGCACATCATTATTAATATTTTTGATCTGTGCCAGCGTTTCAATACCCGTTAGCCCCGGCATGTTCTCATCCAGAAAAACCAGGTCGAAGTAGTTGTTTTTAAAAGATTCTACAGCATCGTTTCCGTTAGTCACGGTGGTTACTTTGTAGCCTTTTTCATTCAAGAAAAGTATATGTGGTTTTAGCAGGTCAATTTCATCATCAGCCCACAGTATATTAGTATCCTGCATAATATTCGATAAATAAATGTCGTTTGTTAAGTCAATTGTTAAAGCACAATTTAGACCAAACATAGGGATATAACCTTAAAGGCTGTTATTTGTTACACTTTATGGCGTAGTATTAACAAAAATTAACAATTAGCAGGTACAACCTATGCCATAATTTATGACTTTTGCAGCGTATAAGCTACACATTGAATAAAAAGAAAATTATAAACGACCCGGTTTACGGATTTATCAGTATACCAACCGAGTTGGTGTTCGATTTGATTGAACACCCTTACTTTCAGCGTTTGCGGTATATCAAGCAACTGGGCATGACCCACCTGGTATATCCCGGTGCGTTGCACACCCGTTTTCATCATGCTTTGGGTGCTATGCATTTGATGAAGATGACCATAGAGACGCTTCGTGCAAAAGACCAGGAGATAACTACGGACGAAGAAGAAGCGCTAACCATCGCTATTTTACTGCATGATATTGGCCACGGCCCCTTCTCGCATGCGTTGGAGCATACTATCGTAAAAGGGATATCGCATGAAGATATTTCTATCCTGCTGATGGATAAGCTGAATGAAGAGTTTAATGGCCGCTTAACCACAGCGATCAGCATCTTCAGAAACATTTATCCTAAAAAATTCCTGCATGAGCTGGTATCCAGTCAGCTGGATATGGATAGGTTAGACTATCTGAACCGCGACAGTTTCTTTACCGGGGTTTCTGAGGGTGTGGTGAGTTATGACCGTATTATCAAAATGCTTAATGTGAGGAATGATCATATCGTCATCGAAGAAAAGGGCATTTATTCGGTCGAGAAATTCATCATAGCCCGCAGGCTGATGTACTGGCAGGTATATCTGCACAAAACCGTTATAGCTGCCGAGCAGTTGTTAGTGAAAATTCTGGAACGCGCACGTCAATTGGTTTTGCGCGGCGAAAATCTTTTTGCCACCCCTGCCCTCGGTCATTTTTTAAGCAATACGCTTACGCGGGAAACCTTTATTAAAGACGGCCATCTGGAGATCTTTACGCATCTGGACGATACGGATATCCTATCAGCGGTAAAGGTTTGGACAACAAGTAATGATTTTGTGTTAGCCAGGTTGTGCAACAATTTTGTGAATCGCAAATTGCCGCATGTAGATATAACCAACAACCCTACTGATACTAAACAGGTTGAAGAGTTGGGCAAATTGGCCATGATCAAATTCGGTATCAGTGCCGACGAGATCGGGTACTTTGTGTTTACCAACTCTATAAAAAACAATGCTTACCGTATAGGCGACGGCAACATTGGCATACTAATGAAGGATGAAAGCGTTAAAGATATAGCTACTGCCAGCGACTATTCAAACCTGGAGGCATTGACTAAAACGGTTGAAAAATATATACTTTGTTATAGTAAGGAGTTGGGATTGTGAAGATTAAAGGGTAAAGAATGAAGAATAAAGATTGGTTGAAGCGATTTGCCAATCTTCTCAAAATAGCTTTATTAGAGATTGATTAAAGCATCCATTACAACTGAAACGACATTGTTAACTCTTTTATCCTAATCTTTATTCTTCATTCTTTACCCTTTAATCTTCAATAACCATCAATAATATAATTTTAACATTAAATTTGCGGCAATGCAATTTACGGCACAGCAAATAGCTTCAATACTTAACGGAACTGTCGAGGGTGACCCGGAGGTGGCGGTTAGCACATTAGCTAAGATAGAGGAAGCGGGCACAGGCTCGTTATCTTTTCTGGCTAACCCTAAGTATGAACAATATCTTTACAGCACCAACGCATCTATCGTTATTGTAAATAATGGCCAGGCCCTGTCAAGCCCTGTTAAAGCTACTTTAATACGTGTCGAGGATGCCTATAGTGCCTTTTCGGTACTGTTAGAAGCGTATAATACCATCAAATTAGATAAAAGCGGCATTGAGCAGCCTTGCTTTATACACCCTACCGCGCAAATTGGCGAGAACGTTTATATAGGTGCTTTTGCCTACATAGGGCCGGGGGTCAAGGTTGGCGATAAAAGCAAGATCTATCCAAACAGCTATATCGGCGACAATGCCGCTTTAGGTAAAAATGTAACCTTGTTTTCGGGGGTTAAAGTTTACTTTGACTGCGTTTTGGGCGACAATGTTATTGTACACTCGGGCGCGGTAATTGGTAGCGACGGCTTTGGCTTTGCACCCACTGCCGATGGCACCTACAAAAAGATAGCTCAAATAGGTAATGTTATTTTAGAGGACGATGTCGAGATCGGTTCAAATACAACTGTCGACCGTGCCACCATGGGTTCAACGATCATCCGCAAGGGTGCTAAGATTGATAACCTGGTACAGATTGCGCACAATGTAGAAGTTGGCGCCAATACCGTTATTGCCGCGCAGACCGGCATATCAGGCAGCACCAAAATAGGAGAACGCGTAATGATGGGCGGCCAGGTTGGTATTGCCGGTCACTTAAGCGTTGCTAACGGAAGCCAGTTTTCGGCCAGAACCGGCATTAACAGTTCAATCAAACAAGAAGGACAAGCCTGGGGCGGCGGGCCGCACATGCCATATAAAGACTATCTGCGCGCATACGCTAAACTACGGCAGCTACCTGAGTTGGACAAGAGAATTTACGAACTGGAAAAAACCATCAAAGAATTAAAAAAAGACTGACGTTTATTAACACTTCTCAGCGTAAAACGGCAAGTGAAACTAATGAACGAATGAGCATAGTATGAATATTAAACAAAGAACTATTAAGGCGCCCGTTTCTGTTTCCGGATTAGGTTTACATACGGGCGAAAAGGTTACGATGACCTTTAATCCGGCACCCGAAAATCATGGCTATAAATTCAGACGAATTGATATAGCCGGAATGCCGGTTATTGATGCCGACGTAGATAACGTTACCGACACATCGCGCGGTACCACTATTTCGCAAAACGGCGCCAGCGTTAGTACCATTGAGCACGTATTGGCAGCATTAGTTGGTTTAGAAATAGATAACGTGTTAATAGACATGGACGGCCCGGAAACGCCAATTATGGACGGCAGCTCGATACAATTTGTCGAAGCACTGAGGCTGGTTGGCACCCTTGAGCAGGAGGCCGACCGTGAATATTATCATATCCCATACAACATCCATTACTCCGAGCCAGACCGCAAGGTAGAGATGGTAGCTATGCCTTTGGATGACGATTACCGATTCACTTGTATGGTTGATTACAACTCGCAGGTTTTGGGCAGCCAGCATGCCAGTATATCGTCAATAACCGAGTTTGTTGACAACATTGCTTCATGCCGTACCTTCTGTTTCCTTCATGAGTTGGAAATGCTGTTAAAGCATGACCTGATCAAAGGCGGTGACTTGAATAATGCCATCGTTGTGGTTGATAAAAAGGTAGATGAGGAAGAACTTAATCATCTGGCTAAATTGTTTAACCGCAAGGATATTAAAGTTGCCCCCCAGGGGATTTTAAATAACATTGAACTGCGCCATCAAAACGAACCTGCCCGCCATAAACTGTTAGATATGATTGGCGATCTGGCATTGGTGGGTGTACCATTACGCGGCCACATTATGGCAGCAAGGCCGGGCCATGCGGCTAATGTTGCTTTCGCTAAAAAGATTAAGACACTTATAAAAAAAGAGCGCAGCCGTAAGCATTTTAAGGTATATGATCCAGGTATGAAGCCGGTTTATGACACCGAGCAGATCATGCAGATCTTGCCTCATCGCTACCCCATGCTGATGATTGACAAGATATTGGAACTAACCAAAAGCCATGTGGTAGGTCTGAAAAATATCACCATGAATGAGGGCATTTTCCAGGGGCATTTTCCAGGCACTCCGTTGTTCCCGGGCGTGTTGCAAATTGAAGCAATGGCACAAACCGGTGGTATATTGGTGCTAAATACTGTACCCGATCCTGAAAATTATATCACCTTGTTTCTGAAGATCGAGAACGCCCGCTTTAAGGACAAAGTGGTGCCGGGTGATACTATTATATTCCATTGTAACCTGCTTGCGCCTATCCGTCGTGGCATTGCGCAGATGAAAGGCGTGGGCGTGGTGGGCGACCGTATAGTTGTCGAGGCCGAGCTGATGGCACAAATTGTTAAACAAACAAAAACTGAAGAAGCATGATCCAGCCTTTAGCATATATACATCCGCAGGCTAAAATAGCCGATAACGTCGTGATTGAACCATTTGTTACCATCCACAAGGACGTTGAGATTGGCGAGGGTACCTGGATAGGCTCAAATTCGGTAATTATGGACGGCGCGCGCATTGGTAAAAACTGCCGTATTTTTCCGGGCGCTGTTGTATCAGCTCCGCCTCAGGATCTAAAATACAAAGGCGAGCCAAGCACAGTAACCGTGGGCGACAATACCGTTATCCGCGAATGCGTAACCCTTAACCGCGGGACGGCTTTAGATAAAAACACTACTACCATAGGCAGCAACTGCCTGCTGATGGCTTATGTACACGTTGCACATGACTGTGTAATTGGTGATAATGTTATTGTTGCCAACTCGGTACAACTGGCCGGCCATATTAATGTGTATGAGTTTGCATTTATCGGCGGCGGGTCGTTAGTACACCAGTTTGTTGAGATAGGTGCACATAGCATGCTGTCAGGTGGTTCATTGGTTCGTAAAGATGTTCCGCCGTATACCAAAGCCGGTCGCGAGCCGCTGTCGTACATCGGGATCAATTCGGTAGGTCTGCGCCGCCGTGGGTTTACTGCCGAGAAGATCAACGAGATACAGGAAATTTACCGGGTTATCTTCCTGAAAAAATATAACATTACCAAAGCTTTGGATATTATCGAAGCCGAATTTAACCCAACCATTGAACGCGATGAGATCATCAACTTTGTACAGAACTCGCAACGCGGTATTATGAAAGGGTTTGGAAATAGTTAACCCTCTCGTCATTGCGAGGTACGAAGCAATCTCTACACATGCTTAGCATTAGTAACTGTCGCGCAGAGATTGCTTCGTACCTCGCAATGACGCTTTAATAACTAACCCAATAATCTATGCAAATCATCCTCAAAAACATAGGCCGCCGCTTTAACCGCGACTGGATTTTCAGGGGGGTTGACTATACATTTAATCAGGGCGAAACCTATGCCGTATTGGGGTCGAATGGTTCAGGTAAATCGACTTTGCTTGCTATTTTAAACGGCAGTTTGGCGCCATCGGACGGCGAGATTAATTACACCAAGGGTGACGATAAAATAGAAGTTAGCGAGGTGTTTAATTACTTAAGCCTTGCTGCGCCATATCTTGAATTGATTGAAGAGTTTTCGCTGAGCGAAATGATCGACTTTCATTTTAAGTTTAAGAGCTATAAACCGGGAATAGACAAGGCTGCGGTCATCGCGCTGCTTAACCTGCCCGGAAACGCTAATAAACTCATTAAATATTTCTCGTCGGGTATGAAACAGCGGCTTAAGCTGGCTTTAGCTTTTTGTGCCGATACGCCTGTACTTATGCTGGACGAACCCACTTCAAATCTGGATGCACAAGGGGTTGAATGGTATCTGAATTTGGTACAGCAATTTGCAGCAGGGCGACTGACCGTTATTTGTTCTAACCAGGAACACGAGTACAGCTTTTGCCAGCACCGGCTAAGCATCACCAATTACAAAAGCTAATTAACCCAACACTGCTTTTATATGAGCGTGCGAGTCGCGTTTTATCTGCCCGGTAATCAACAGCAACCCGCTATAAAAAGCTATTGCTACCGGGATGACCAGCCAGTTATTGCCGACTATAAATTGTGCTGTTAAGCCGGCCATAACGGCACAAATAGTACAGGTGAGCACCGGCTGCCAAACACTACGTAAACCGGCGATATTATTTTTACTCAGATAAAAAATGATCTGGGCTATACAGCCCAGCAGAAAAGCTATAGCGGCACCTTCATTCTGATACAGCGGGATCAAAATAATAGCGCCAGCCACATTTACTGCCAGCGTTATGATAAAAGCGTGGAGGATCATTTTCAACCGGCCTTGGGCAAAGAACATCGTCCATAGAAAGTTCTCAAGGTAAAGCAGTGGCAGGCATAGCGACAGGAAGAATATTACATGTTGGTTTACTGCGCCGTATTTTCTATGAGTTATCCAATCGATGATGGGGGTCCAATAGATATTAATCAGCAGTACCGACAACCCGGCAATAATAGCTTCTGTGCCAATTAAAAATTTCATTCTGCTGATATTGATAGCGCCCTGCTTAAACATTTTGGTAAACCGAGGTATCAGTAGCGGCGCAATAGCCGACAGCGGTAACAAGGCAATTTCAAACACCTTATAAGCAAAGCTGTACTCTGCCAGTTTTATGGCCGACAACATAAAACCGATAAAGATCCAGTCGAAACGAGCGAGAGATGAAGTGATGATAACCACACCAATTTGCGGCAAGGCTTCTTTAAGCAGCTTAAAATAGTTTGCCTTGCTCCACTTTAGCGCTATAGGCATACCTGCCAAGCGTTTGAACAAGATGAATCCCAGTATAAACTCTAATACATCGCCCGTAATAAAAATGGCGACAATGACATTAAGATCAAACTTATGCAATATCAGGCAAAGCAGCAGAAACACGCACCGCACAAAATTGGAGATCACCGATAACCAGGCCATCAGTTTAAACTTTTCTAATCCGTTAGCGGCTTGTTTATAAGGTGTCGACAGATAGATCATTAATTTGCCGATACCTATCAGCAACAGCAATTGATAAACCGAAGTTTTGCCGGGTAATAACACATAACCCGCCAACAGTAAGCCATAAAAAACTGCTCCGGTTATCAATGTATGGATGATATACAATGAAAGAGCCGACTGCCGGTCATCATCTGCAGCAATTTTTTTGACGATGAGTTGGTCGATACCACAGGAAAGGATGTTAAAAGCAGCCAGCAAAACAGCCAGCGCCAGGTTAAGCCGACCAAAGTCTGCTTTACTTAGTCCGGTTGAAAGCACATAAAAAACAACCAGCCCGAAAACATTATTAACTACCAATTGCAAAGCATTGGCAGAAAAATTTCTTAAATGTCTGGCGGCCTGCATGGGCTTAAAGCTGATACTCGACAGCTAATTCAGGTTTTATGTTTTTCTTTTGGCTGTTTTCCAGCCTAAGCAGATGGTGATACTTTAACCACTTGTTTTTATAAGTAATGCGGGCTATGTCCAGGCCCTCTTTTCCGTCTAAAAATCCCCCATATAAAATATATGCCTTTACAAAGCTGAATATCGGTGACAGGTACAAGTTTACTGCATTGGCTTTTTTACCACCATTCAGATATTTTTCGGCGCTTAAGCGTGCATAGAAAAGTGCTTTCGCATAGCATTCGCGACGGTCCTTTACCGAGTAGTGATGCATATAGCCGTCTAATCGTTGCATCCGGGTGCCATCTGGCAGCAGCAGCGTTTCATGTACGTTAGAATCAGACCATTTAACCCGTGTTCGGTTAAATAAGCGGATGTGATGATCGCGCCCCCAGGCGCCGTAACGAATCAGTTTTTTGCCAAAGTAAGATTTGAACCGAACGTCATAAACTATCGTAGGGTCATCCAAATTCAGGCTATGCAGAGATAGTATCAATTCCAGGTCGGCAATCTCATCGGCATCTACGCTCAAAATCCAATCATACTTAGCCAGCGCAATACCTTTATTTTTATTGGCCCCGTAACCGTCCCAGTTGCACCGGTAAAAGCGACAGCCTTGAGTAATAGCAATACTGCCGGTTTCGTCGGTACTATAATTATCGATAACAATAATATCGTCGGTGATCAATTTTGCAGCTGCAATACACTCGCCTATTGCTTCAGCCTCATTTTTGGTTATAATAACTATCGATAATGGAACCATCTTAGTATCGTTTATTCTTGTTTATCACAGGTAATTACCTGAAACACGAACCCCGTTAATAAAAGGTTGCCTATGCTCTTAAAAATTATAATAAGCGGCGCAATTTTTATGCATACAATTCGATTATTTTAAATAAATTTAATGATTAGGGCAACCTTTCATCGCTAATTAACGTGATGCTAATAATTAACGGAGAAAAGTCACCCCAGGCAGCTATTATTAACCCTATGGGCGAAAAAGAGTTACACGAACTGATCAAAGGCTGTTTAAAGCAGGACAGGAAATGTCAGAAAATGCTGTACAAAGCATTTTACGGCTTCTCTATGGCTATCTGTTTACGCTATGCCGGCGACAGGGATGAAGCTGCCGAGGTGATGAACCAGGGATTTTTTAAGGTTTTCACCAAAATAGAATCGTACGACACGTCGCGGCCATTTAAAGCCTGGCTGGGTCGCATCATGACCAATGTATCGATAGATTACTACCGTGCAAACCTTAAAATGGCTTATACCGAAGATTTGGAACACGCAGAGCATGTTTATGACTCGAGTGTAGCCACAGATAATAATTTAAATTACAATGATCTGTTGGCTATGGTACAAAAGCTGCCACAGGGGTATCGCACGGTATTTAACCTGTTTGCCATAGACGGTTACTCGCACGAGGAGATTGCCGAAATGCTGAACATCAATATCGGCACCTCAAAATCAAACCTGTTTAAAGCCAGGCAAAAATTAAAACAGATGATCCTGGATGCAGATCAGTCCGGTAATTATTCAAGCGGCGTAGGTTTTACACCGGTGGTGGCAATCAATGCGGCCAGCGTTTCGCCAGTATTTTATAGTAACAAAGGTATTAGGGAATGAAAAAAGAAAAGAGCATAGATGATATCTTCAAACACAGTCTTCAGGACCCGGTTAATGAACCGGCGTTCAGAGAAAGTGATTGGGATAACTTTGAGAACATGCTTGATCGGGGAAAGCGCCGCGGGAAGGTTTTTTGGCTGCCTGTTTTAGGCAGCGTTGCAGCAGTGTTGCTTGCATTTTTTGGCTGGTGGCTGTTTGCGCCGCAAACCGGTACTACAGCGACAAATAAACAGCAGGTAGCTATCAATAAAACAACAAAAACACAAGCTCCTGCCGCTGCACAACAGCAACAAGTAGCTACAAATAGTCAACCTGGCACTCATGCAACATCATCGTCAAACGTTAAGGCTGCAAACACATCGGCTATTGAAAAAAACACCGCTCAACCAACCAAAGTACAGCGGCAGTATTTAGCCGGCCTTAACAAGGCCAATGGCGCAGCACCATCAAGCGGCAAAAAGCAAAGGTTAGAGGCCCCAGCATTTGCCAACAATTTGGCAGCCGACCCTACAGGGCCTTACCTGGCAATGGCATCTGCAGGCACCGATGCAATTACTATCGATAATGTATCAGGAGTAAATCCGGAAGTGTTGGCCAAGCCGTCAAGAACGGGCATTAATGCAATAGCTATTGCACCGCCTAAACAAACAGTAAAAACCAATGGTGCTTTCAGGCCGCAATATGCTTTGAGTGTCCTGGCGGCTTCAGAGGTTAACGGTGTAGGTTCATTTCAATCTACCAGCCCGGGTACTAATGTCGGGTTATTGTTTACCGTAGGCGTTAAAAAATTCTTTGTCAGCACTGGTGCTACTTACTCAACCAAGCCGTACTCTTTGCCATTTAGTGCTTATCATACGTCTTATAAATTTAATTATGATCCCCAGACTGTAACTGCAGACTGCCGGGTATTGGATATCCCGATAAACGTTGGCTACCAGTTGTTCAACAAATCGGGCAATAAGATCGGTATTGGTACCGGCATATCGTCATACATCATGATGCATGAAAGTTACAATTACGATTATGGCGACACGCCATATCCGGGCCCATCATCCTATGCAGTTAAAGGGAAGGGCAAATATTTCTTCAGCATCATGAATTTGCAGGCAAGTTATGAGCGCAAGGTCAACTCAAAAGTGGGTTTAAGTTTAACCCCTTATTTAAAGTTACCATTATCAGACATCGGCTACAGTCAGGTTAGGGTGCAAACTTTTGGCGTAGCGGTAGGGCTTAACTGGAACATAAATTCGCTAACAAAACCTAAGTAAAACATGAAACATATCAGTATTATTTTACTCGCCTGGATAAGCTTATTCCAGACGGGACAGGGACTCTACATGTGTAAAAATGCCGAGATCAGCCTCTTTTCAAGTGCGCCGATTGAAGATATAGCAGCTAAAACAAACTCCGGACAATCGGTTTATAATGCGGTTACCGGCGATCTGGTTTTCAGCGTAGCGATCAACACTTTTAAATTCCCGAAAGCATTAATGCAAGAGCACTTTAACAGCGATTATCTGGAAAGCGATAAATATCCGCATGCGACATTTAAAGGTAAGATACAGGAGCATCCTGACCTGACTAAAGATGGCACTTACCCCATTACCGTTACGGGGGTGCTCAATGTACATAATGTAAAACAAAACCGGACCATTCCGGGTACTCTGACTGTGAACAATGGCATTATCACCATGAAATCAGAATTTATAGTGAAATGTGTCGACCACCATATAGATATACCCCGGCTGGTGTTTCACAATATCGCCGAAAGCATTAAAATGAATGTTACTGCCACCTATATGGCAGCCAAATAAATTAAATACAATATCACGACAATGAAAAAACACATCGTATTAGTAGCCGCACTTGCACTGACCATCGGTGCAAAGGCACAAGAAAAATCGGCAGCTGATTCTTTAATGAGCGCCATGAGTAAAGACGAAAAACCGGTACCGGTAGCCATTTTTAAATCTACCCGGCTGGTACTGTCTCAAACCACCGAAATGGTTAAAAAGAACGAATTTAATTTTCAGATCATTCACCGCTTTGGTGACATTGCAGGTGCTAATGGTGGAGGGTCAACCGCATTTGGCATAGATAGGGTTAATGATGTTTTCTTTGGATTTGAATATGGCGTGAGCGATAATTTTAACGTCGACCTGGGGCGCAGCACCATAGGGCAATTAATACAGCTGGAACTAAAGTGGGCCTTAGTTCATCAAATGTCCGATGGCAGCTCGCCACTGGCGGTCACTTTGT
>DATCXS010000140.1:0-15946 GCA_036565645.1 Mucilaginibacter sp. | reverse complement strand
ATTGTTAAAGGTGGCGGTTCATTAACTGCGCTGCCTATTATCGAAACTCAGGCCGGTGACGTATCAGCATATATCCCAACCAACGTAATTTCAATTACCGACGGTCAGATCTTCCTGGAGTCTAACCTGTTCAACGCAGGTGTTCGTCCGGCTATCAACGTAGGTATTTCGGTATCGCGTGTGGGTGGTAATGCGCAAATCAAATCAATGAAAAAAGTAGCCGGTACCTTGAAACTTGACCAGGCTCAATACCGCGAATTAGAGGCTTTCTCTAAATTCGGATCTGATTTAGACGCTTCAACTAAAACCGTGTTAGATAAAGGAGCGCGTAACGTAGAGATTTTAAAACAAGGTCAATACTCACCGGTAACTGTTGAGAAACAAGTCGCTATTATTTACTTAGGTACTAAAAACCTGATGCGTAATGTGCCGGTAAACAGAGTGCGCGAGTTTGAAAGCGAGTATACCGCTCAATTAGAAATGCGCCACCCTGAGGTATTGGCAGCCTTAAAAGCAGGTAAATTTGACGACTCTTTAACCAGCGTGTTAGAGACTGTTGCAAAAGAACTGGCAACGAATTATAATTAATATGCAAATGTGCGGATATGCAGATGTGCAGATGACCTGCATAGCCGCACGTTTGATTAAAGTACAAGCAAGTAATTTGCACATCTGCATATATGCAAATTTGCACATCCGATAAATGGCTAATTTAAAAGAAGTAAGAAACAGGATAAGCTCGGTTAACTCAACCCAGCAGATCACTAAGGCAATGAAAATGGTTTCGGCTGCAAAGTTGAAACGCGCTACTAGTGCTATTGTTGAGCTGCGCCCTTATGCTAATAAGCTTAAAGAGTTATTATCAAACTTATCTGCAAGCTTAGAGGATGGATCATCGCCGTTTTTGCAGCAGCGCGAGCCGGTGCGTGTATTGCTTGTGGCAGTTACCTCAAACCGCGGTTTGGCCGGTGCATTTAACTCGAACGTTATTAAAACGGTTAACAATCTGATTGCCGAGAAATACAGCGAGCAGTTTAAAGCCGGTAATGTTTCTATCATTGCTATTGGAAAAAAAGCGCAGGAGTTTTATGAGCGTCGTAAATACAATGTAATTGGCAACAATAACGAGGTTTACAACGACCTTCATTTCAATACCGTTTCGGTTATTACTGAATCAATTATGGAAGGTTTCCTGAAAGGTCAGTATGACCGGGTGGAAATTGTTTATAACCATTTCAGAAACGCTGCTGTGCAATTCCTGATTACCGAGCAATTATTGCCGGTGCCAAAATCAGAACAGGAAGCTGAAGCTAAGAATGCTAAACAGGTCGACTATATCCTTGAACCATCTCAAAGTGAGATTGTTGAGCAATTGATTCCTAAAAACATCAGAATACAATTGTATCGTGCGGTATTAGATTCGGTAGCTTCTGAACATGGCGCACGTATGACCGCTATGGACAAAGCAACAGAAAACGCAGGCGACCTATTGAAAGCCCTAAAGCTTTCGTACAACCAGGCCCGCCAGGCAGCCATCACTACCGAGCTTACCGAGATTGTGAGCGGCGCAGCAGCTTTGTCAGCGCAATAGTCACCCCCTCCCGGCCTTCCCTTTGGGGAGGAGCGGAAAAGCATAAAAGTAAAAGGCTCCACAATTTTTGTGGAGCCTTTTACTTTTATGCTTCTTTTGTTATTCTGAGCGATAGCGAAGAATCTTATACACTAATCGCTTTAACAAGATTCTTCGCTATCGCTCAGAATGACAGTTGGTTTATTTTTACTATTCAAAATTCCTCGTCTTCGAGGAGGCCGGGAGGGTATTATATCAAATCAAACCCAATATCTTTCCTGAAATAACAACCATCGTAATAAATACGGCTGGCATCGGCGGTAGCTTGTTGCAGGGCATCGAACATATTATCGCTTAGCGCGGTAACAGCCAATACACGGCCGCCTGTTGCTAAAACATCGTCGGCCTGCTGGGTAGTGCCCGCCTGAAATACATGCGATCCACGTACATTTTCAATGCCGCTGATCGGTTTGTTTTTCAAATATTCTCCGGGATAACCGCCTGCAACGCAAACTACTGTCGCAGCTACTTTATTGGAGATCTTTAGTTCCCTGTCTTTCAGGTTCCCTTCGGCTACGCCAGATAGCAGATCAACTAAATCAGATTCAATACGAGGCAATACACTTTCAGTTTCGGGGTCGCCCATACGGCAATTGTATTCAATCATATATGGGTCTCCGCCGCAATTCATCAGGCCGATGAAGATAAACCCTTTGTAGGGGATACCTTCCTGTTTCAATCCGTTTATAGTTGGAATAATAATGCGGTCTTCAACCTTTTTGATAAATGTCGCATCGGCAAACGGAACCGGGGATACCGACCCCATGCCGCCGGTATTTAAACCGGTATCGCCCTCGCCAATGCGTTTATAATCTTTGGCCGATGGTAATATCTTATAGCTGTCGCCGTCAGTCAAAACAAATACCGATAGCTCAATGCCGCTTAAAAATTGCTCGATCACTACTTTGGCGCTCGCTGCACCAAATTTAGCTTCAGTCAGCATAGCTTTTAATTCTTGTTGTGCTTCCTCCAAGCTGGTACAAATTAGCACACCTTTGCCCGCCGCCAGTCCGTCGGCTTTTAATACGATGGGCAGGCCGATAGTTGGTAGATAAGCTAAACCATCCTGCAAGGTATCCGCAGTAAAAGTTTGCGATGCTGCTGCCGGGATGTTATGACGGCTCATGAACTGCTTCGAAAAATCTTTGCTGCCTTCCAGCTGTGCAGCTTCGCGCTGCGGACCGACAACCGGCACGTTCTTCAAAGCATCATCCGCCAGGAAAAAATCATGAACACCTCTAACCAATGGCTCCTCGGGGCCTACAAGCACCATGTTAATGTTATTGCTCAAAACGCATTGTTTAATGCCTTCAAAATCGTTAACGCCAATATTTACGTTGGTGCCGTACTGGCCGGTACCCGCATTACCTGGAGCAATAAACAATTTGTCGCATTTTGGGCTTTGAGCTAATTTCCAGGCGAAGGCGCTTTCCCTTCCGCCCGAACCGAGGATCAGGATATTCATGCGGGCAAAGATAATTATTTGGTGGTAGTTATGATATTTAATAACTTCATAATACTAAACCGGTAACAGTGTTATGAGCCAAATTATCAAATATATTCTATGCTGTGTTTTGCTGATGATTTTGACGGGGCTTTCTTCATTTGCACAAACGCCGCTTGACAATCCATTTGCAGTATTTCACGGAGCAAAACCGAAAGGGAAAGTGGATTCAGTTTTAATTTACCGATATCCACACGAGGCGCCCGATATTTATCTGTATGTTTATAATCGAAAAGGGCAGCTTGTTAAATGTAACTGGTATCGCTACTTTGTAAATCCCGATTTTGGCACAACCCATCGCGATACTCTAAAAAAAATCTTCACCTACAATTCTGCCGGTAAATTGGTTTCAAGCACATTTGATAGTAGTAAATCTAAAAAAACAGTTTATTACTATAAGTTTACAAAGTACGGCTATTGCATACGTACAACAGCTGCAGATTCGACAAAAGTTTTTGAAATGCGCTTTAATAAACTAGGGCAGATGATTCAAAGGGGGACATACCTGCGCGGTAGCCTGGATCGCCAGGGATATGGAAATTACGATTACCAATATGATGAAAATGGAAATCTAATTAGACAAACAGAATATTTTGATCACGGATGGTCGATTATAACAGCATATAGACACGATAGTAATAGAAATGAAATAAGTTCAAGCCGTACAGGCAGTGGCTATCCAAGAAAAACAACCCTCAAATATTCCAACTACGATAAAAATCATAACTGGACGCAGCAGGCAATTGATTTTGTAAACAATAAAGATGTAGATGATTCAATTCATCACCAAGATACGATTCGGCGGCGCATAACTTATTACAAATAATGCTCATGAAAATGTCGAAACTCTTGTTAACCGTTATCTTGATTACGATTTGTTTAAAGTCTTTCGGGCAATTTATTGACGACTCCTATAAAGACGCCCAAACCAAAGACAAAGTAGATAGTATTGTTGAAACCAAATACCTGATTGATATTGATACTACGGATAGAAGCCGTATTGATAGGTTTGTTTATATATTCAACGCTAAGGGCCAGATAGTGAAATCCACCGAACATTCGATGAACGACTACTTTACATTGATAACAAGCTACAGTTATGATGATAAAGATTATATTAAAGAAAAGCGTGTTGATGAAAACGATAAAAAGGTTGATACGTTTAGCCCCGTTTCAATCACAATTTTTACCTACACTACAAATCATCAGTCGGTTAAAGCCGATCGCCGTCAAACGTCTAATATTAAGCCCGATTTCCTGACTGATTTTACGGTTAAAATTGATCTTGACAAATCAGGGAAGAGACTCAAGGACAGTTCTTTCTATTTTGGAACTTCCCAGATAACACGTAGGCACAACTATCGCTATAACACCAAAGGTAACCTTGTTGAGTTGGATGACGCTGAAGGTAGTTTGGGTATAATACCTTCCAAAACTTTTTTTACCTATGATGATAATGGGAATATAATCAAAGAAGAGCGTATGGCTTATCGTGGAACCTATAATAACATTAAAACGCTTATAAAAACGTATATCCGTACTTACACTTATCCCAAATTTGATAACAAACATAACTGGCTTGTTAAAAAGGACTATAATAAAGGGAAGTTGGAAGGAGTAACAGAGCGCCACATTTATTACTCCAAATAACATCATAACTTAACAACCTTAACCTTTTTCTCCTTTAACCTTTCGGTTCAAAAACGTACCTTTGCCTGTCATAATGACTTTAAAAATACAATGGCTTAATTATTGAGTTCGAGCCATTATATAAAACTAAATATGTTGAATTTCATAAGTAAGCTTTTCGGAAGCAAATCAGAACGCGATGTAAAGGGTATTATGCCTTTAGTCGAGAAGATAAAGGCAGAGTTTGCCAAGCTTGATCAGATAACTAACGATGAGCTGAGAGCCAGAACTATAGCTTTTAAAGAAACTATTAAACAAGGGTTAGCATCGATAGACGAAGAAATTCAGTCTATCAAAGACCAAACCGAGAACGATCCGGATATGGATGTTCAGGAAAAAGTTAAGCTATATACCCAGTTAGATAAGTTACAGAAAGACAGGGATAAAGAGCTTGAGGTTATCCTGTTAGATATATTGCCCGAAGCTTTTGCAGTAGTAAAAGAAACTGCCCGCAGATTTACCGGTAACCCAACTATCGAGGTAACTGCCACTGAATTTGACCGTGGCCTGGCTGCTAAAAAGAGTAACGTTGTTATTAAAGGCGATAAAGCTATTCACCATAACACATGGAAAGCTGCCGGTAATGATGTTACCTGGAACATGGTACACTACGATGTTCAGTTGATTGGTGGTATCGTGCTGCATCAGGGTAAAATATCAGAAATGGCGACAGGTGAGGGTAAAACACTGGTAGCCACACTGCCTGCCTACCTAAATGCACTGGCCGGTCAGGGCGTACACATTGTAACCGTGAACGATTACCTGGCGCGTCGTGACTCTGAATGGATGGGGCCGCTGTATGAGTTTCATGGCTTATCAGTTGATTGTATAGACAAACACGAGCCAAATGGGGAGGACCGCCGCGCAGCTTACCTTGCGGATATTACTTTTGGTACCAACAATGAGTTTGGTTTTGACTACCTGCGTGACAATATGACACGTAGCCCGGAAGAATTGGTACAACGCAAACTGCACTATGCAATGGTGGATGAGGTTGACTCGGTATTAATTGACGATGCCCGTACGCCTTTGATTATATCAGGCCCTGTGCCGCGTGGCGATGAACATGAGTTTTATGAGCTAAAACCACGCATTGAGCGTTTGGTTAATGCGCAGAAAACGTATGTCAACAGCGTATTAAATGAAGCAAAAAAAGCTATTGCCGAAGGCAAAACAGCACCGGACGAAGGTGGGTTGTCATTAATGCGCGCTTACCGTGGTTTGCCAAAGAATAAAGCGCTGATCAAATTCCTGAGCGAGGGTGCCAACAGGCAAACCTTGTTAAAGTCCGAAAATTATTATATGCAGGATCAGGATAAAGAAATGCATAAGGTTGACGAAGAGCTTTTCTTTGTCATTGATGAAAAACAAAATTCGGTTGAGTTGGCCGAGAAAGGTATTGAGTTGATCACCGCATCGGGCGAGGACCCTAACTTTTTTATAATGCCCGACGTGGGTTTTGAAATTGCCGAGATTGAAAAATCTGAGCTGTCTGATGAAGAAAAGATCGCAAAGAAAGATGAGTTGATGCGCGATTTCTCTATCAAATCTGAGCGTATCCACTCGGTTAACCAATTACTGAAAGCTTATACTTTATTTGAGAAAGATACTGAATACATTATTGACGATGGTAAAGTTAAGATCGTTGATGAGCAGACCGGCCGTGTGCTGGATGGCCGCCGTTACTCTGACGGATTGCACCAGGCTATCGAGGCTAAAGAAAATGTGAAGGTAGAAGATGCTTCACAAACCTTTGCAACCATCACCCTGCAAAACTATTTCAGGATGTACCACAAACTTTGTGGTATGACCGGTACTGCGGTTACTGAAGCAGGCGAGTTTTGGGAAATTTATAAGCTGGACGTAGTAGAAATACCAACCAATACCCCAATCAGTCGTAAAGACATGGAAGATCTGGTATACCGTACCGTCCGCGAAAAATATAATGCTGTTGCAGATGAGATTGTGAAATTGACACAGGCTGGCCGCCCCGTACTGGTAGGTACAACTTCGGTAGAGATCTCAGAATTGTTGAGCCGGATGTTGAAGCTGCGCGGTATTAAACATAATGTACTAAACGCTAAATTGCACCAAAGAGAGGCCGAGATTGTTGCCGAAGCCGGTACAACCAGTACCGTGACCATTGCTACCAACATGGCGGGACGTGGTACGGATATTAAATTAGGCCCTGGTGTTAAAGAAGCCGGAGGTTTAGCCATCGTAGGTACTGAGCGCCATGAGTCGCGCCGCGTTGACAGGCAATTGCGTGGTCGTGCAGGTCGTCAGGGCGACCCGGGTTCGTCGCAATTCTTTGTATCGTTAGAGGATAACCTGATGCGTTTATTCGGCTCAGAACGTATATCAAACCTGATGGTGCGTATGGGTATTGAAGAGGGCGAAGTAATTCAGCACTCCATGATATCAAATTCTATTGAGCGGGCGCAGAAAAAGGTCGAAGAAAATAACTTTGGTACCCGTAAGCGTTTGCTGGAGTATGACGACGTTATGAACTCGCAACGTACGGTAGTTTACACTAAACGTAAAAATGCACTGTTCGGTGAGCGTTTAGATGTGGATTTGAACAACACTGTTTTTGATGTTGTTGAGGATGTAGTTACCGAGTATAAGGACATGAACAACTACGAAGGTTTCCGTCTGGAGATCATTCGTTTGTTCTCTGTCGATCTGGATATTTCCCAAGATGAATTCGCGGGTACTTCGATAAATGCATTAACTGATAAAGTATTTGCAGAAGTTACTGACTTTTACAAACGCAAATCAGAAGGTATTGCACAACAGGCGTTCCCTGTATTAAAAGACGTTTATAATACGCGCGGTAACATTATCGAGAGCATTGTGGTACCGTTTACTGATGGTATGCGCGGGTTGCAGGTGGCTGTTCCGTTAAAAAAGGCGGTTGAGAATAACGGTATCGAGGTGATTAAATCGTTCGAGAAAAATGTTACTCTTGCCTTGATCGACGATGCCTGGAAAGAGCACCTGCGCGAAATGGATGAGTTAAAGCAATCTGTACAAAACGCGGTTTACGAACAAAAAGACCCGCTGTTGGTTTATAAATTCGAGGCGTTTAACTTGTTCCGCTCTATGTTGGCTACCGTTAATAAGGAGATGGTAAGTTTCTTGTTCAGAGGAGGCATTGCCGTACAGCAATCAGCCGGCGACGTGCAGGAAGCTAAACCTCAGCCAAAAACAGATATGCGCCAGATGCGCACCTCAAAACCCGAGTTGGTTGGCGGCGGCAGCGGTTTGCCTGATTTTGAAGATACCCGCGAACTGCAAAAGCCCACACCAATACGTGTTGAGCAAAAAATAGGTAGAAACGACCCTTGCCCTTGCGGTAGCGGTAAAAAATACAAAAGCTGTCACGGTATAGGCCAGGCATAGCAGCCCCATCCATACCCTCTCCCCAATGGAGGGCTTAAAAAATGGCGCCTTTCAAAAGTCTCCCTCGGTAGGGGGAGATCCGGTAACTATCGGATTAGAGGAGCCGAATTGATTGAAATATGAAAAAAGCATCTGTTTATAAAGCAATTTTTAGCCATATAATCGGATGCTTTTTCTTTATGGCGATTTTTATTCCGGCAACGGCCCATGCCCAAACTCGCGGAACAGTTGATGTGGTTAAAGACCCGCGTATTGATACGCTGGTTGCCCGGCGCTCCACTTTAAAGGTAGAAGGCACACCAGGGTCAGTGTATTCAACTTCGGGATACGGCTATAGGGTCCAAATATATAATGGTTCAAGCCGCAAAGAAGCTTATAACGCACAAGCACGATTTGTAAATGAGCATCAGGGCATCCGCACTTACATCAGTTACGCCGTACCTAACTATAAAGTCAGGGTAGGCGATTTCAGGACCCGTCTTGAAGCCGAGAAACTATTGCAAGAATTAAAAGGTAAATTTATCAGCCTTTTTATCATATCGGGTAAAATCAATCCGCCAAAAATATCTACAGAAGATGATTAAGCAGAAGATACAAGAACTTTCAAAAAACCTTTTTAACGAAGTAGTTGTCAACCGCAGGCACATTCACAGCCATCCGGAACTTTCGTTTCATGAGACTGAAACCTCAGCCTTTGTCGCAAAAAAACTGGACGAGTTGGGTATTGGCTGGAAACGCATGGCCGATAACGGTCTGGTAGCTTTAATAAAAGGCGAAAAGCCTTCTGACAAGGTCATTGCCCTACGCGCCGATATGGATGCGTTACCAATTCATGAGGCTAATGATGTTCCGTATAAATCACAAAACGAAGGTGTGATGCACGCTTGCGGGCACGACGTGCATACCTCGTCATTATTAGGTACGGCTAAGATTTTGACTAAGTTGAAAAGCGAATTTGGTGGTACTGTCAAACTGATATTTCAACCCGCCGAGGAAAGACTTCCCGGCGGCGCAAGTTTGATGATTAAAGAAGGTGTGCTGGAGAATCCAAAACCCGATGCCGTATTGGGCCAGCATGTTATGCCTTTAATTGATGCCGGTAAGTTTGGTTTCCGTGCCGGCAAGTACATGGCTTCAACCGACGAACTTTACGTTACGGTAAAAGGCAAGGGTGGACACGGTGCACAACCACAACAAAATGTCGATCCGGTGATCATTACTGCACATATATTGGTGGCTTTACAGCAGATCGTTAGCCGTTTTGCCGACCCTAAAAACCCCACCGTATTATCTTTCGGTAAAGTGATAGCCGATGGCGCTACGAACGTCATCCCTAACGAAGTAAAGCTGGAAGGAACCTTCCGTGCCCTTGATGAAAAATGGCGCGCCGAGGCTCACATCAAAATGAAGAAGATGGCCGAAGGTATTGCCGAAGCTATGGGCGGCAGCTGCGACTTTAATATTATGAAAGGTTATCCATTTCTGATCAACGAGCCTAAGCTAACTAACGAAACCCGCGCCCATGCAGAAGATTACCTGGGTAAAGAAAACGTAGTCGATCTGGATATCTGGATGGCGGCTGAAGATTTTGCGTATTACTCGCAGGTATCCGACGCTTGTTTTTACCGCATGGGGATCCGTAACGAAAGTCGTGGAATAACATCGGCTGTGCATACTCCAACGTTTGATATTGACGAAACTGCCCTTGAACAAAGCATAGGGTTGATGGCTTATCTGGCTATTAAGCAATTGGGTAATTAGTCATAAATTTTTGTCATCCTGAGCGATAGCGAAGGATCTGCAAACTATGCTGCAAAGCGTCGGCAGATGCTTCATCCCTCAGCATGATAACACAAATTAACATGATCGGCAAAGGTTTCTTAGCTTCATTTATTGTATTTAGCGCTTTATCAGTAAACGCTCAAACGCAGCCACAGCACCGTTTTAACCCCGATACGATACTGAATATAACTATCGATTCAGCGATTAATATCCGATCGCACCGCCTCAATGCGCAAGACTTTATCGACGCCGTACTTGCAGACACTGGTTTTTACAAGGCTTTTCGCAACATGAAACGGTATGGCTTTACCGCTGCTAACGACATTTACACTTATGACAAAAAGAACCGGATTGATGGCGAAATTCACCGTCGCATTAGGCATACCATTGTAAACGGCAAACCTAAAACCGAATATCTTTTTAAACAGGATAAAGGCAATGTGTACAAACATAATGGCAAGTATGAGTTATATACGGTCGAGATGTTTGATTATATCTTTAACAATGCTTACAACTCAAGCTTTTCGGCGGCCGATCCGCTGGCTGGTGCAGGTAAGAATGGTTCTTACAAAGACAAGCTCAAGACGCTAATTTTTACCCCCGGACGAAAGGTGACTGGCATTCCGTTCATCAGCGGCAAAACAGAAATTTTTGGTCGTGATATGCGTCAGTTTTACTATTACGAGTTTGCCCGTGGCAAATACATGGACACCATTCCTGTATATCGTTTTAAAGTAATCAAAAAGCCCAGTGTCGCCGATGGCGATGTCATGATCCGGGAACTGACTACTATTTTTGACACGCGTACCTTTAAAATATTAGGCCGCTATGTAGATATGAAATACAGTAATCTTTTCTTCGATTTTGATGTGAAGATGAACATCGAACTACTGCCTTTTAACGGCGAACTACTCCCGGCTAAAATTAGCTATCAAGGCAGCTGGAATGTGCCTTTCCATAAAAAGGAGCGGGCCAGCTTTTTGATTGTGCAGAAGGATTATAAAAAATAGATATATCTACCAGGTAAAAGTGGGTGTCATCGTAAGGCTCTCGAAGCATAAGCGTCGGCATGCCAGGCCCGCGGAAAGTCCTGTGCGGATTGTTTTTGGTGGCAATAATTTTTTTATGAAATAAAAAGTTATATATTTAACATATGTTATTGATTTGTTAGATACAAACAACAATACACCCGGTAACTGCTAAGTGCCGGCAAACCATTATAAATTATAAAAGTATTAAATTGAGCAGTTCGCACTATTCCTGTGCATTTGCCCCGGTATCCGTACTGGGATTTATGCACTATTTCATAGTAAACTACTGTTTAATGAAAAGGCATGACTATTATACTTAATATTAGAACCCCTCTATGTTAAAAATTTGCGTAGCTATTTGCTGTATTGGTATTTTATCCGGGTGTGACCGTTCAGACAAGGATAATTCAAATGTCTCGACAGAAAAACCACTCTTTACATTGCTGGATTCGTCTAAGACAGGTGTTTTGTTTAATAATCTGATCAAAGAGGACTTTAACAAAAATATCTTAAACTACCAGGCCTTCTATAATGGTAGTGGCGTAGCCGTTGGTGATATTAACGGCGATGGTTTAGAAGACTTATATTTTTCTGGTAATATGAGTTCGAATAAACTATATCTAAATCTTGGTAATATGAAGTTTAATGATATTACCGACCAAGCTGACGTTGCAGGACGCGACGACACCTGGAAGACCGGTGTTAATATGGTTGATGTTAACGGTGATGGCAAATTAGACATTTACCAATGCTATTCTGGCAGAGGCGACGGCGATAGCCGTAAGAACCAGCTTTTTATTAATCAGGGTTTGGATCCGCATGGTATACCAATATTTAAGGACGAGGCAGAATCGTACGGCCTCGCCGATTCGTCATATAGCACCCAATCCTACTTTTTCGATTATGACGGTGACGGCGACCTTGATCTTCTTTTAGTAAATGAAAATATCAAGGCATTGCATGATCTGGATGATGCCGTTATCCAGAAATTAAAAAACTCAATGGATTCGCAGGCATGCTCAAAATTTTTTAGAAATGATAAAGGCCATTTTAAAGATGTAACCAAAGAAGTCGGGCTGGACATGTCGACGCTTTCTTTTGGCTTAAGTGCTGCTATTGCCGATATCAATTGCGATGGCTTGCCGGACATTTATTTATCCAACGACTTCTCTATCCCAGATAAGATGTATATCAACAATGGCAACGGCACTTTTACTGATAAAATGCAAAATACGCTTGATCATATTAGCTTTTTTTCGATGGGTAACAGTGTTACAGACGTTAACAATGACGGCCTGCCTGATATTTTTACTTTAGATATGCTTCCAGAGGATAACAAAAGGCAAAAACTACTTTCCAGTGTAGACAATTATGAAGCCTTTGATATTAACCTGCGCAATGGTTTTTATTATCAGTATATGCGCAATATGTTGCATATTAACAATGGAAACGGCACATTTAGTGAGATAGGCCAGTTGGCCGGCATTTCAAATACAGATTGGAGCTGGGCGCCCCTATTTGCCGATTATGATAACGACGGATGGAAAGACCTGTTTGTTACAAACGGTTACATGCGCGATTTTACCAACATGGATGTTATTAAGTTTAATGAAAATTATTTTGCGAGTATTAATGGCGAAATAGAACCCCGGCACGTATTAGAGATGCTGAATAACATGCCTTCGTCTGATGTTAAAAACTACATCTATAAAAATAACGGAGGACTTAACTTTGCCAATAAAGGAGCTGCCTGGGGGGTTAACATTCCATCAAACAGTAATGGCGCAGTTTATACTGACCTGGACAATGATGGTAACCTGGATCTAGTGATAAACAACATCAATCGCTCTGCATTTATATATAAGAACCTGGGCAATCCAACTAAACATTACCTAAACGTAAAGTTAGTTGGAGCGGGCAAAAATACGGGTGGTATTGGCGCACTAGTAACCGTGTTTAATAAAGGCAAGCAACAAGTTATTGAAGAAATGCCCTCAGCGGGGTACCTGTCGTCAGTATCTCCACAACTGCATTTTGGTTTGGGTGCTGATAAAAAAGTTGACTCGGTAAGGGTAGTATGGGTTGGTGGCAAACAACAGGTTTTAAAAAATGTGCCGGCTAATCAACTAATAACATTAAGGCAAACCGAAGCTACAACTACCTATCAAAAACCTGCGGCGGTGCCGCCAATATTCAAAGAGATATCATCGCCGCTGGCATCAGCACAACAGCCTAATGCTATAAACGATTTTAAGCGTCAGCCGCAACTGGTTACCCCGCTTTCATTTGTGGGCCCGTGTATGGCTAAAGCCGATGTAAACGGAGATGGGTTGGAAGATGTATTTGTGGGCGGCGATTGCAATGAGGCAGGTGCATTGTTTATACAACAGCGTGGTGGTAAATATATTAAAAACCAGCAGCCCTTTGTGGCCGACAAAGAAAGCCAGGATGCTGACGCAGTATTTTTTGATGCCAACGGTGATGGCCATATTGATTTATATGTAGTAAGCGGCGGCTATGCCAATTTTAAGGATGCTGACCCCTTATTTCAGGACAGGCTATACCTTAATGATGGTAAAGGCAAAATGGTAAAGGCTACAGGTTGCTTACCGGCAATGCTGGTAAGCAAAAGTTGCGCGCGCGTAGGCGACTTTAATGGAGATGGCAAACCCGATCTGTTTGTAGGGGGGCGTAACGCCGGCTCTAATTACCCGGAAGCACCAAAAAGCTTTATGCTTATTAACGACGGAAGAGGTCACTTTACAGATCAGATCAAAAAAATAGCTCCAGATCTGGAATATATAGGCATGGTGACTGATGCCGCAGTTGTTGATATGAATGCCGACAAAAAACAAGATCTGGTTTTAGTTGGCGATTGGCTACCAGTTAGTGTTTTCATTAATCATGGTGGAAAATTTAAAGACCAAACAACTCAATATTTTGATAAACAATACACAGGCTGGTGGAACAGCTTAAAGGTGGATGACTTTAATGGCGATGGCAAACCAGACCTGATAGCAGGGAACCTGGGGCTTAACAGTCAATGTAAAGTAAGTGATACTGAACCTGCCGAACTTTACTATAAAGATTTTGATGATAACGGTTCAATAGACCCCATACTTTGCTTTTATATTATGGGGACAAGCTACCCATATCTTACCCGGGATGAACTGTTAGACCAGATGAGCATTATGCGTGGCCGTTTCTCTGATTATAAAAGCTATGCCGATGCCGGTATCAATGATATATTTACTGATGAAGAAAGAAAAGGAGTAAAAATATTAAAAGCCAATTATTTAGCAACGGCTTATTTTGAAAGCACTGCGAGCGGCAAATTTAAAGAAAAGGCACTGCCGGTACAGGCCCAGTATTCGCCGGTTTATACTATTACGACACTTGATTATAACGGTGACGGGCATAAAGATCTTCTGCTTTGCGGCAATATTTATCAATCTCGTATTCGTTTTGGGCGGTACGATGCCAACCATGGCGTTTTGTTGAAAGGCGACGGCAAAGGAGGGTTTAATTATGTGCCGGAGCATCAAAGCGGCTTAAAACTAAAAGGCGATGTCAGAAGTGTGATCACTGTCAACAATACTTTGTTTGTAGGTATCAACCAGCAAAAAATGAGAGCTTTTAGTTTTAAAAAAAGTAAATTATAAACTATATAAAATACACAATTGAAACGATTAATAATTTACGCAGCTTTACTTAGTTGCTTGTTTGCCTGTAAAAAGCGCCAAAGCTATCCGCAATTAAGTAATAAAGACATTGCTAAAGTATTGGATCAAATGACAAAGTACATGATCCATGATGTTACTAATCCGCCGTTAGCTGCACGGTTTTATTCGTATGCCTGCATTTCGGGCTATACAGTACTGTCTTTTAATGACAAGAAAGTGTTACCATTAAAGGAGCTTTTAAATACGTTCCCGGATGTTAAAAAACCGCTTGATTCGGGCGAATACTCGCCTCAGCTTAGCGCCATATTAGCAATGTGTGGTACTGCTAAAAAAATGCAGCCATCAGGCAGGCTATTTAAGGATTTCGAAAAACACTTTTTAGACTCATGCCTCAAAATTGGTTTTAGCGATGATGTTATTGAGCATTCGCAGTCATATGCTAACCAGGTTGTAAAACAGGTGATGTCATATGCTAAAGCCGACGGCTATAACCGCATCAGCAATTACCCGCGTTATACACCGCTTGGTAAAGAAGGCACATGGTATCCCACTCCACCCGCTTTCTTTGCACCGGTCGAGCCATATTTTAAAACTGTCAGGACCTTTATCATTGACAGCTGCTCGCAGTTTAAGCCTGTACCACCTACACCTTTTTCAAAGGACAAGAATTCGGCCTTCTTTAAATTGATGCAAGCTAATTATATAGATGGCGGTTCGGGCCTTACCCCGGAGCACAGAAGTATTGCGGGGTTTTGGGATTGTAACCCGTTTGCTATAAAAACCGAAGGCCATTTAATGGTTGGGTTAAAAAAAATATCGCCGGGAGCGCATTGGTTGGGTATAGCCGGCATAGCTTGCCAGCAGTCTAAATTGAACTTTTCCAAATCGATGGAAATTTATAGCATGGTAGCATTCGGGCTCACTGACAGTTTTATAGGCTGTTGGGATGAAAAGTACAGAAGCAACAGGATAAGACCTGAAACCGCTATACGCAGACTAATAGACCCCACCTGGAAACCGATGCTTCAAACCCCGCCATTTCCCGAATATGTGAGCGGGCATAGCTGTGTTTCGGCCACATCATCTGCTATTTTAACCTATTATTTTGGCCCTGATTACAAATTTACTGATTCGGTTGAGGAAAGTTACGGACTAACTCCCCGTAACTTTACTTCTTTTGAACAAGCAGCTGAAGAAGCAGCCATGAGTCGTTACTGGGGCG
>DATCXS010000234.1:0-2879 GCA_036565645.1 Mucilaginibacter sp. | reverse complement strand
CATACCGACCTGACGGTGGCCAACGCGTCGGCCTGGCAATGGTGGACGGCTATCTCTGCTTATGATTACAAAGACGGCCTTATCTATATCGACAAAAACAAAACCGACGGTAACTTTTACACCAGTAAAATGTTGTGGGCTTTGGGCAATTACAGCCGCTTTATAAAACCGGGTGCAAAACGAATTGACGTTAGCGTGTCGCAGGTTGATTTAAAAGCTCCGTTGTTGATATCGGCCTATAAAAACAAGAAAGAGATTGTTTTGGTGGCAGTTAACCCGAATGCAGAAGATGTTGATATTAAATGGAATAGCGGCGGAGGCAAAATAAAATTTACCACCAGCTATACTACTTCGGCAACTGACGGGCTTAAAGCTACTGCGGTAAACGGCCCGGATGTGGTAATTAAGGCACGGTCTGTTGTGACGGTAATTGGTAAGTTTAAATAGCGTTGCCGCTATCCTTTATCGCTGCTGATATTTTTTTGAGGGCAATGATCAATTGATTTTCGACAGTTTTTACGGAGATGCTGAGCAGCGCTGCCACCTCTTTATATTTCATGCCGTCTTCCTTAATCAGCTTAAAAATGAGCTTGCATTTTATAGGCAGGCTATTAATATAACTGTCCAGTGCTTCCACTTTTTCCTTGCTGATCATTACACTTTCAGGATCGACCGAACAGTAGGCCGCTTTGTCATACAAAACTTCTTCGTCGACATATACGCGGTTACCCTGGTTTCGGAGGTGGTTGAGCGAAAGATTTTTTACGGATACAAAAAGATAGGTGTTCAGATTTTCAATCTCGTGGAAGGCACTCCTTTTTTTCCAGAGATTAATGAGTACGTCATGTACAATCTCCTCGGCCGATTCGCGGCAATGAACCAGTGACATTGCAAAGCGGTATAATTTTACAAAATATTCCCTGTACAGTTCTTTAAAGACCTGCTCATCCTGCAGCGCAGCATGACTCAATTCTTCGTGAAGTATAACCTGCATAGGTACTTGTGGTTATATTGGTTTAATAAAGGTATGGGTATTTTATTTATAAACCAATCGGCAACAAAAACGTTTTAAAAATTATTTCGTTTTGGGGGTATTGGGGGTTTTCTGTGTCTTACTATTATATGACATCAGAAGAACGAGCCTGGTTTTTAATTGCACGATCCGTTTCGGGAGATATCACACCCGGGGAAATGGAAGAGCTTGAACTTGTTTTTCGGGCGCAGCCTGAATTACGGGCTGACTATGACCATATCAAACGGGTAAAATTAAATACACCCGTAGCAGCATCTATCGATGAGCGGCAAGCCCTGGACAGGGGGCTGCATAAGCTTGACCATTCGCTGGCTAATGAGGGCCGGTCGATGGAAAGGCTTTTGTTTAATAACGAGCCGGAGCCATTGCATAACAAAAGCTCAAAATGGTGGATGGTTGCCGCTTCCATTATTGTGCTGTTTACTGTTGGCGCAGCCGCTGTTCGGTATTTAAAAAATCCGGTAACAGATCATACGCAACAACAACTGGCTACCAATTATGGTAAACGCATCCATGCTGTATTGCCGGACGGTTCATCGGTTTGGCTAAACGCAGGTTCGACTATTAAGTATGCAGATAATTTAGTGGTTAACGGCAAAAGAGAAGTAACCTTAAATGGCGAGGCTTATTTTGATGTTAAGCATGATGCCGGGCATCCGTTTATTGTGCATGCCGGTAAAATGAATATAGTGGTATTGGGTACGGCATTTAATGTGCGGGCCTATCAGGGCGATGCCTTTATAGAAACTACGCTGATACGCGGAAAGGTAGAAGTAATGAACCTGAATAAACCAGGCGAAAACATTGTGCTGTATCCTAATGAGAAAGTAACACTGTCTACGCAATCAGAGCTTACGCAGAAGTCTAAAGTAATCGTTAAAAACAGCATGCCTGCGGCAGATTCGATAGCGACAACTGCTGATGTTGTGCTGCCTGACGAGGCTATTGCCGAAACAGCCTGGGTTAATGATAAACTGACCTTTAAGAAAGAAAATTTTGGCGATCTGGCTAAACAGCTGGAACGCTGGTACAACGTTGAAATTGTATTTGATAACGATAGCTATAATTCAAAAGAATTCACCGGGACATTTAAAGATCAAAACATTGACGAGGTAATGCACGCTTTGCAACTTACCGGGACGTCATTTCATTACAACCTGAAAAACAACCAAATACATATATGGTAACAACCAATTAATCAAGAAACTTAAAGGAGAAGAAAGGAAAACCGCATGACATAAATCTATATTTTCCGACAGCTTTTAGCCTCAAACAAATAAGGAAGTGCTGCAACACTTCCTCGCGTTGGGGTTAGCTCTGCAACCAAATATCTGACTGGATACCAGGCTTTTTAAGATTTTATTAACCTCAACAATTCAAAAGTATGAAAAAAACTTTAAGTTCTTTCATTGATCCTGCTATTGGCAAAAAACTACTATTGTTTGTGAAACTAACAACTTTATTCATACTGACTGCCTTGTTACATGTCTCGGCAGCAGTGCGTTCGCAGGATAAACTGGACCTCAACGTCAAAGACGTTAAATTCGATAAGTTCCTGGACTTGATCGAGAAAAAAAGCAATTACACTTTTTTATATAGCAATGGGGCCATACCAGGCAACAAAATAAGCATCGACGCCAAAGATGTTACCGTTCCGCAAATTTTGGGTAACGCTTTAAAAAATACAGGTTTAACGTTCAGGATATTGCCCAATAACCTCATCGTCATCACCAAACAATCGGCACCGCAAACAGCCGATGTTACCATTAAGGGTAGGGTGGTTGATACCAAAGGCGAACCGCTCCCGGGGGCTACTATAGCCATTAAAAACGGCAGCTCGATAACG
>DATCXS010000301.1:0-2392 GCA_036565645.1 Mucilaginibacter sp. | reverse complement strand
TCCAATTCAGCCACAAAATCTTCATCTTCCCACCAGTTAACAGACGGAGCTACCTGATCTTCCAATAAAGTATATATAGCCGCTACTTTTTTATCATCTGCTACACGAATGATATCATATAATCTCTCCCTTATTGCTGCTATGGTCATACAAATGATGTTTTAAACAAATTTAACGATAAAATTTAATTCATCATACAAAAGTGTCACGGCAGATTTGTTTGAATAATAATCTAAACCATGATTTTTAGGATTAGATTATTCTCATGCTTCAATCATTTCTCATCACCACGTCTCACGCTACCGCAAGCGTTTCGCTTGTGGTTTACCACTTTGCTAAGGTATTTATGATAAGCCTTGCCATAAGCTTTACAGGTTAGAGCGCGGGCTATTGTAACAATAAGCATACAAAGCGACCCATTGTTTAGTTGATCTTTTTTCTACATTTAGGCTGCAAATTTTAATTATCGACCTCAATACCACTGCTTAAATTTATATGAAGATTTTTTATGTATTCGTTCTGTCTGTATTTGTTGGGATACAGGCCAGGGCGCAGGCCCCTGTTGCGTCTGCACCGGTTAAAGGCAATTATCAGCTGGCCTCTAAGTTCTCGGCCGATAAGATCAAAAAGATGGTTTTCTCCCAGTCGGTCGATCCGCATTGGTTAAAACTGTCCAACCGTTTCTGGTACGTTTATGAAACCAGCGAAATCAAAAACTGGTACATTGTCGATCCGGCCCTGCACTCCAGGAAAAAAATGTTTGATAACAATAAGCTGGCCGCGGCCATCACCCTCATCGTCAAAGACCCTTTTGATGCGCAGCACCTGCCTATCGAGAATCTGAAATTTACTAAGGACGAAAAGTCTATCCAGTTTGACCTGAAAAGCAGCATCGACCAGGTAAAAAAAGACCGGAAGGATAAGAAAGCTGCCGACTCATTAGAGAAAAAGGTATTTTACTTTACTTATAACCTGCAAACCGGGAACCTGGCCGAATTAAAGGACTTTAACAAAGTTAAACCCAAACCGGCCTGGGCATCCATAGCGCCCGATAGCTCGGCTATTATATTCTCTAAAAACTTTAACCTGTATTGGATGGATAAAGAGAATTATAAAAAGGCGGTAAAGGACGAAAATGACAGCACCGTTATCGATCATCAACTAACCACCGACGGCGTCGAGTTTTACGCTTATGGTAGCGGCCGTGGTAATGATGAAAATAAGATGGACAAAGCCAAAGCCCGGAAAAAAAGAAGGCCCGCCGGTATTGTATGGTCGCCCGACTCAAAATATTTTGCTATGGAGCGTGTAGATGAGCGTAAGGTAAAAGATATATGGGTAATCAACAGTATTGCCGACCCCCGCCCTACTTTAGAAACTTATAAATACCACCTGCCGGGCGAAAAAGAAGCGCCGCTGAACGAGATGCTGTTATTTGACTTTGGTGCTAAAACCCATAAGAAATTAAATACCGCCTTGTTTAAAGACGAGGATCTGGGTATCTGGCGCGCACCACAATTAGCCAAAAATCGCGATGACGAGTTTAGCCCGACAGTGTGGTTGGGTACTAATAACAAATTTTATTTTTATCGCACCTCGCGCGACTTAAAGCGAATTGATGTTTGCAGCGTAGACATTAATACCGAAAAAGTAAACGTACAGGCGCAGGAACGTTTAAATACGTATGTTGAAATTGCTACACCGGGTATCGTAAACGGTGGCAAAGAACTGATTGAATGGAGCGAGCGCGATGGCTGGGCACATTTTTATTTATATGATGATGCCGGTAATATGAAAAATCAGATCACCTCGGGGCCTTTCCACTGCGATGAGATTGTGAGAATTGACGAGAAAAACCGGGTGTTATATTTCACTGCTTCGGGCCGCGAGCCGGGCGAGGATCCATATTATGTGCATCTGTATCGCATCAACTTTGATGGCAGCGGATTGAAACTGTTAGATCCGGGAAACTTTAATCACAGCAGCAGTATGAATGACGCGCCAAGCTATTTTGTAGACAACTTCTCGCGGGTAAACACCGCCCCTAAATCGGTTTTGTACGACAATTCGGGCCGCAAGATCATGGACCTGGAAACTACTGATCTTTCAAACTTAATGGCTGCAGGCTACAAATTTCCCGAGCCGTTTAAAGTTAAGGCTGATGATGGCAGGACGGACCTGTATGGCGTAATGTACAAACCTTATGATTTTGACCCCAATAAAAAGTATCCGATCATAGAATACGTTTATCCTGGCCCGCAAACCGAGGCCGTGAACGCGTCATTCAGTTCAAGCATGAACTATGTAG
The DNA here is from genome assembly GCA_036565645.1 of Mucilaginibacter sp. Lineage (GTDB taxonomy): Bacteria > Bacteroidota > Bacteroidia > Sphingobacteriales > Sphingobacteriaceae > Mucilaginibacter. The sequence goes on along the minus strand of DATCXS010000301.1, from coordinate 84 downwards.
ACCGGCTGGCTCAGCTTGGTTTTATTGTGGTAAGCGTGGGTAACCGCGGCGGCAGCCCGGAGCGCTCCAAATGGTATCATAACT
>DATCXS010000360.1:0-8747 GCA_036565645.1 Mucilaginibacter sp. | reverse complement strand
CTTTGCTGATAAAATTAAAATGCACATGCCTGGATGGACGGGGCGTTTGGGCATGTGCATAGCTGCAAACAAGTATGACAGCAGCTACGGTAAGCAATAAAAATTTCATTTAGGGTTTAATAGTTATTATAATCGGGCTTTGTGAATCGGTTAGCTTTATATTTTTATTAATTACCGTCAGCGGTAAATGCATAGTTGAAGTTGCAAAAGCCTCCGCTAAATATGAAATTGACCTGCACATTCACTTTTACCCGCCGACCGTTTACCATAGTTGGTTCAAGCCCCGGCATACCTTTAAGTACCTGGACCAATTTGTTGCTTATCATTTCGTTGAAAGAGTTTACAGCCTTCAAATCGGTTAAACGCCCTTTGGCATCAACCGTACCTGTTACGCTAAAGCTATTATCTTTAAACTGTTTCAGGTCGGTAGCTCTCAAAGCGCTCTTTACCTCGTCTGATAGCAGGTTGTTATAAACATCCATGCCATCTTTATATTGCGGATGAACTACATTGCTAACCTCAACTCCACATGGTATAGCCGATGTTCTTAATGCTTCGGCGCGTGTAAAGGGCAACAGATCCTGCGAAACCAGTTCCATCCTGGCCGCATCCTTATATTCCTTGCCGCTGGGCGATCGCCCCACCTGAAATACACCCAGTTTATACACTTCGGTTATTATAGGCGGTTCGTCTTTACCAATCCTATAGGCATACCATGGGCCAACGGGCCGGCCGTCTATCAAATGGCCTTCCCAATATATCTGATCTATATTAAATCTGTATTTTCCTCGGCCTCCGTCAACTATTTTCTTTCCGTTAGCATCCCAATAGTCAGTGAGTTGGATATCATTATTATGCACCTCAAAAAGCATACGGGGTTTACCATCATCATAAAACAGTTCCCATTTGCCGTCAAACTTGTTCTTCACAAAGTTTCCTTTAGATTCCAGCTGTCCATTGGCAAAATGGCTGACAAAAAGGCCTTCCTTGTTTCCTTCTTTATCATAGGTGCCATCGGTGCGGATCAGCGTGGGGTCAGCCTTGCTCACGTCCCTTATATGGCCCACAAACTTACCAAAGGCGGTGTCTAACCGTGCGTATCTGAAAATTGTTGCGCAGCTGTCTTCTATCAGTTCAAAGTCATCGTTGAGGGCTATTTTTACACTGTCCTTGTCAATAAATTGATAATGGATGGACCGGACGGGTTGTTGGGGGGCCATATCCTGGGCTTTAGCAAGCGTATAGCTTAAAAGGCCGATGGTAAATGCAATAACTGTTGGTTTCATAAGATAAGGTATTGTGTTTTGGAATGTTTAAATTAATAAACTTTTGGCATTGGTGCAATAAATTAATTAAAACAGCGCGCCTAACTAACCATTAAGAAAAAAATTGTTAAAATTAACCCAAGCTCTTGGCAACTATTAAAAAGTAGAGAGACGCAATGCATCGCGTAGGAAACATTATAAAAAAAGCCCTCCCGAAACGAGAAGGCCTTATATAAAACCCGAAAATCTAAAATCCGGGTTCCGAAATCAAATTAAACCATTTGCTTGCGAATAATATTCAAAGCACCACCTGCTTTAAACCACTCAATTTGCTGAGCGTTATAGGTATGATTAACCGCAAACGATTCGGTAGTGCCATCATGGTGATGCAATACAACGGTTAGCTGTTTGCCCGGGGCAAAAGTGGTTAAGCCAATAATATCGATTTTATCATCCTCCTGAATTTTCTCGTAGTCGTTACTGTCGGCAAAAGTAATGCCCAGCATGCCTTGTTTCTTCAGGTTGGTTTCGTGGATACGGGCAAATGATTTTACCAATATCGCCCGTACACCCAGGTGACGTGGCTCCATCGCCGCGTGCTCGCGAGATGAACCTTCGCCATAATTTTCATCGCCAACTACAATGGTGCCGATGCCATGTGCTTTGTAAGCACGCTGGGTGGCAGGCACCGGGCCATATTCGCCCGTCAGTTCGTTTTTAACACTGTCGGCAGTATTATTGAAGTAGTTAATTGCACCAATCAGCATGTTATTACTGATATTATCCAGGTGACCGCGGAATTTCAACCACGGGCCAGCCATAGAGATATGGTCGGTAGTACATTTACCTTTGGCTTTGATCAATAGTTTCAAGCCGGTAATGTCGGTACCTTCCCAGGGTTTAAACGGATCCAACAATTGCAGGCGAGACGAGTTAGGATCAACCTTAACCACTACCTTACTGCCATCCGTGGCCGGAGCCTGATAACCGGCATCCTCAACCGCGTAGCCTTTAACCGGCATTTCAATGCCCAGCGGTTCGTCCAGTTTTACCTGCTCGCCTTTGCTGTTGGTCAGGTAATCAGTAATGGGGTTAAAAGTCAGATTGCCCGCTATAGCAAGCGCAGTAACAATCTCTGGCGATGCCACGAAAGCGTGCGTATTCGGGTTACCATCATTACGTTTAGCAAAGTTACGGTTAAACGAAGTAATGATAGAGTTTTTACGGGTTGGGTCGTCTGTATGACGCGCCCATTGGCCTATGCATGGTCCGCAGGCATTAGCTAATACCACGCCGCCCATCTTTTCGAAAGTATCTAAGTAACCATCACGATCAACCGTGTAACGCACTAACTCGCTGCCGGGGGTAATGGTAAATTCGGCTTTGGTTTTCAAACCTTTGTCAATTGCCTGTTTAGCTATCGAGGCCGAGCGGGTAATATCCTCGTAAGAAGAATTGGTACATGAACCGATCAAACCAACTTCTAAAGGTTCAGGCCAGCCATTCTCCTTAACCGCAGTCGCAAACTTTGACAGCGGCCATGCCAGGTCAGGCGTAAACGGACCGTTAATATGTGGTTCAAGCTCGCTCAGGTTAATCTCAATCACCTGGTCAAAATATTGCTCAGGGTTAGCGTAAACCTCAGCGTCGCCGGTTAAGTGTTCTTTAACCGCATTGGCAGCATCGGCAATATCAGCACGTTTAGTACCGCGCAGGTAAGCCTCGCTTTTGGCATCGTAGCCAAATACTGAAGTTGTCGCACCAATCTCGGCACCCATGTTACAAATAGTACCTTTACCGGTAGCACTAAGCGACTCGGCACCTTCGCCAAAATATTCAACTATAGCACCGGTACCGCCTTTAACGGTCAATATACCGGCAACTTTCAATATCACGTCTTTAGCAGATGTCCAGCCTGATAATTTGCCGGTCAGTTTAATGCCAATCAGTTTCGGGAATTTAAGCTCCCAGGGCAAGCCGGCCATTACGTCGCAGGCATCGGCACCGCCAACACCAATAGCAACCATACCTAAACCACCCGCATTAGGCGTGTGGCTGTCGGTACCAATCATCATACCGCCCGGGAAAGCATAGTTTTCCAGCACCACCTGGTGAATAATACCCGCACCCGGTTTCCAGAAACCAATGCCATATTTATCACTCACCGAAGCCAGGAAATCATAAACCTCTTTATTTACATCTTTAGCAGTGCTCAAATCCTCATCGGCGCCAATCTTGGCCTGGATCAGGTGGTCGCAATGCACGGTAGACGGCACAGCAACCTGCGGACGGCCCGCCTGCATAAACTGCAGCAGCGCCATTTGTGCGGTAGCATCCTGCATAGCCACGCGGTCGGGTGCAAAATCAACGTAGTCGACACCACGGGCATACACCTGTTTAGCTTCGCCTTCGCTCAGGTGAGCATATAATATCTTTTCGGTTAACGTTAAAGGTTTACCGGTAGCCGTACGGGCAGCAACCACACGGGTGCTGTAACGGTCGTAAACCTTTTTTATCATGTCTAAATCAAAAGCCATGTGTATATATTTAAGTGAGCAGAAAAATGAAACTCCTTATTCGCGGCAGGCGTCTATCCTCCTTAAAATAAGGTGTGCGGCGAATTTACAAAATATAACAAATAAACCGAAGTGCTGTAATGTCACAATTTTATTTGGAACTGTTATAAATTGGATAAGAGTGATTATTAGATTGGAGGTTAGAGAGGGGAGCAATGTTACCCCCTTTTATGAGGTTCAGTCGGGATATTAGAAGCGATGCGTTGCCAATGCTCAAACAGTCGGCTGATGAGTTAGACAAGACATCCGCGAAATTGTCGTAAAGACAGGTTTAACAAATGAAGATACTGTTAATCAGGAGAAAAGCATGAACTAACCTAACGCTGGCAATTGCCCCGGACAAGCCAACTTTATCATAGCCCGATCTGAATATACCTGTATGTTAAACTCGTTGTTATTTTTATCTTCGCAGTAACTTACGATGAAAAAACTCCTGCTCTCTTTATTGCTGATTTTGCCGGGTGGCTACCTGCTGGCCCAAACAGCGCGCATCACCGGTCGTATTACCGACCAAAAAGATCATGCAACCATAGAATATGCCAGTGTCGCCCTTTTCCGGCTGCCCGACTCGGCCCTGGTAGCCGGTACCGTAACTAAAGCAAATGGCAGCTTTGAGCTGGCCAAATTATCCGCAGGTACTTACCGGTTAAAGATCGCTTTCATTGGCTATCGGTCTTTCAGCAAGACTAATATCCGCTTGCGCGATGGGCAACATATAGACCTGGCCGAAATGACACTGCTGCCGGCAAATGCCGAGCTAAGCGAAGTGCAGGTGAAAGGTGAGCAGGCAAACGCGGTCAATAAGATTGATAAGCAGGTTTATCGGGCCAGCCAGTTTGAGTCGGCCAAAGGCGGCTCGGCCATCGACGTGATCAGGAATCTGCCCTCGGTGTCAGTCAATGGCGAGGGCAACATCACCATGCGCGGCTCTGAAAGTTTTATGGTGCTTATCAACGGTAAGCCGGTAATCACCGATGCACAGACAGTACTATCGCAGCTGCCTGCCAATGCGGTGGAAAATATTGAAGTAGTTACTTCTCCATCGGCTAAATACGACCCTGACGGCCGCGGTGGTATCCTGAACATCATCACCAAAAAAGGCGCAAACGATGGCTTTACACTGACCGCAAATGCACAGGGCGGATTTCCGAGCATTGACGATCATGACAACAGCCGGAAGCCGGTTCGTTATGGCAGCGATGCTACGTTAAATTACCGGAAAGGTAAATGGGATATTTCGGCAGGCGGTAATTATAACCGTAATGACAATTCAGGTTACCGGGAAGGCGATGTTTATACAAAGGATTTTTCGGCCGGCACCATCACCCGTTTCCCTTCTGTAGGCGAACGCAGTTTTAAGAAATATAATTATTCCGGCCGGGCGACGGTCAATTTTACAGCGGATGCTGCCAATAGTTTTTCGGGCGGCTTTTTTGCGGGACAGCGCTATCAGGACCGCCTGGCTAATCTGCTCTACCACAATACCACGTCAAGCTTGAGCAATAATGCGTTGATTAAAAATACAACCCATTATAATTCAAACCTGCAGACCAAGCAAGGCGGCTTCACTCTGGCTAACTTTGATTACACGCACACTTTTACTGATAAATCGACATTGACTGCCGGAATGGTGTACGAGCATGCCGACCTATATGGGAACACCAAAAATCGCAACCTGCATTATCCAAATACTGCGGACACTATTCAGTATGTGTACAATCCCTATAAGCGCCCTATAAGCGGTTACCGTTTTAAGCTTGACCATAGCCTGCCGCTTGGTAACGGTAAACTGGAAAGCGGTTATCAGCTGCGTTATGATACGCAGGATGGGCAATTCGACTACATGGTAACGCCACCCGTTAGCCAGCCCAACGCGGATAAATTTCAGGGCAGTTTGCATGCTAAGAACGTCATCAATTCAATATATAGCCAATATGCTGCTAAAACCGGTAAACTGGAATACAACGGCGGCCTGCGCTATGAATACGCTACGCGATCAGTTAAGTTATCTTATGATCCCGCCATTCATCAGATTGACCTTTCTAACCTGTTTCCCTCAGTGCTTTTGCAGTATAGCTTAAGCGATAACTGGAAACTAAAAACGGATTACAGCAAACGCATTAACCGTACTACCAACCTGGAACTTAATCCTATCCCGGAGAGAGAACATTCTGAAACGCTGGAAGAAGGCGACCCCGACCTGCTACCCGAATTTATTGACCAGGCCGAACTGGGAATCACCCATACTTTTAAAGCCGGCAACTTTTTTGCCACAGGCTATTACCAACATATCAAAAACCCTATTCAAAGGCTTAACAGCGTTTATGCCGATACCATTCTGCACCGGGTGTATACAAACGCAGGCACAGCCACACAATATGGCATAGAGGCCGGCACCAATTTGCAGCTGACCAACTGGTGGTCTTTATATGTTGGCACCAACGTGTATAACTACCACATTAGCGGCGACATTCATATTTTAGATCAGGCGGTAACGGTGAACAACGCGCGCTGGGCTTATACGCTAAATGCAAATACGGCTTTCAGGTTAACTAACACCTGGAGTGCGCAGGCAAATGTCAACTATTTATCCAAACGGCCTACCGCCCAGGGCGAAGATTCGCGATACCTTATTCCCAATATGTCGGTCAAAAAAACGATGATGAACGGCCGGCTTTCGGCATCGGTGCTATGGCAGAACATCAATCTGTTCAATGCAACAGCCAAGCAGCGCATTACCACCTCGGGGCCTGATTTTTATACCACCACCAACTACATTTACGAAACCAATATGGTTCTGCTTAACCTGAGCTTTAACCTCAACCGGTTTACCAGCAAGCTAAAACTTCCTAACAGCGAACTGAACGACAGGGAGTTCTGATAAAAAAAGCAGCGATGATTATCTAATCATCGCTGCTTTACTATATATAATAATAAATCAGGGGGCTATTGAGTAATAGTTATCGTTCCCATGTCGGTAACATTGCCGTTAGTTACCGAAACGTCTGTAACTGTTTTAACCGCATAAGGGCTTACCGGCACAAATTTAACCTGATAGCTGCCTGCTGCCAGGCCGGGGAAGTAATATTTACCGGTAGTATCGGCCACGCTGCCTACAGTATCTGTACCTGCAATAGCATAAACCATTGGCGCCGAAGCAGCCGGGCTTACCATACCGGTTAGCGCACCTGAGGCGGCAGTAGCAATAGCGCGTATCACAGGTTTCAGAATGTACTTGCCGTTTCCGGTCAGCACAACCGATTGGGCGGCATCAAAATCCAGGCGTATGGTATAAGAGACACCAGCGGTCAGGCTATCATGTACATTAAGTTTTACACCAGAGGTCTGCCCGCTTGGTGTGGTCAGGTCATGCGACACGCCGCCTACCACCACGCGATTGCCGCTGTCGTTCAATACCAAACGTATTTGTTCAATAGTGCCTGCGGGGATATCCTGGGCAGCAAGAACGGTATCGCGGCCCGAGCGGAAACGCAGAATATCTACCGGTCCGCCGTTCACATCCAGTGTCTGTTCGCCCTTATCAGTAACAATCACCACACTTTTAACATTCAGGATAACGGAATTAAAGGCTCCCGGCGCATCGGTCATTTTTACGGTGACATGTGCGTTGCCCGAAGCAGAACCCTTGTCTTTTTTACAGGAAACGAGTGCTAAACTCAGGGCTGCGGCAAATAAAAATAGCTTTTTCATAGTCTTAAATATCTGTTTGTTGTTGGTTTAAAACAACTCAAGCTGCTTTTTGTGTCGCTATTATCATAAAAAAATTGACTCTGTATAGGTAAATAGCTGGCATTCAGGCCATCGGAACAGTTTTTGCATTGACATTTATCGCAACAGCTCACGCACAATCGCCATGGAAACAAATAATCAACAACGCAGGGATTTTATCCGGCTGGCCGCCATCGGCTCTGTCACCGGCATCACTTTATTATCGGCTTGTAAAAACGAGGATGACGAAGATCAGAAAGTTTCGCCCCCCGAAGACCTGATGCAGGAGCATGGCCTGCTTAACCGCCTGCTGCTGATCTATGACCACTGCAAGGGCTTATTGCAGGCCAGCCAAAGCTTCCCTATGGAAGCCCTGCTTAACTCGGCCGGGATCATCCACACTTTTGTCGAGGATTACCATGAAAAGCAGGAAGAGCAATACCTGTTTCCCCGCTTTAAAAAGGCCAACCAATTAACCGGGTTGGTGCAGACATTATTGGCACAGCATCAAGCCGGCCGGGCTATTACCGGCCAACTGCTACAGCTCACTAAATCGCAACAGCCGGGCGATACCGAAAAGCAGCAACTTATTAAACTACTCACCGACTTTAACACCATGTACCGCCCGCATGAAGCGCGCGAAGACACTATCCTGTTTCCCGCATTCAGAAAGATCGTATCGCATCACGAATATGATGCCCTGGGCGAGGAATTTGAACAAAATGAGCAAAAGCTGTTCGGCAAAAACGGATTTGAGGATATGGTTGGAAAAGTAGCCGCTATCGAAAAAACTTTAGGCATCTATGAACTGGCCCAATTTACCCCCAAAACATCCTGAATAAACAACCCCCGAATTCACGACTTAATAACAGGGCTGCCGTTGGCTCACTATAAAAAAGCTTCCTGCATTACTACAGGAAGCCTGGTTACTGTTTAGTACATACTAACAAATTTGCCCATTAATTTATTGATGACTAACAAATAAAGATATAAATATTCCTAAAAGTCCCCAAAAAACACGGTTGGTTAAATTTTAATTAACTAATATTTAACCCCAAAAGACAGAAGCGTTTCAAAGTGCATTTTAATTACAAATTCGGCATATTTGCAATGAACCAATAAATGCTTCATTGTGAAAAATTGCCTGTTTAAGAATTTCTTGACGCTTATAGCTGCG
>DATCXS010000056.1:0-3119 GCA_036565645.1 Mucilaginibacter sp. | reverse complement strand
TGCCGAAAAACTGGCATCAATTAGATCTGAAGGCCGATGGCTATTATGGCATCAGCCTTAATAACGCCTACAACTTTTTAAAGGGCAAAAAAAGTAAAACCGTTATAGTTGCTACTATTGACAGCGGTATAGATACCACACAAAACGATTTGAAAAGCATCCTGTGGGTAAATCCTAAAGAAGTGCCAAACAATGGTAAGGATGACGACCACGACGGACTGGTTGACGACGTTCACGGCTGGGATTTTCTGGGCGGGCCGGGCGGCAAGGTTGATTATACCGAAACCACCGAAGAGGTGCGCGAATATAACCGCCTTAAGCCTAAATACGAGAGCGTAACCACCGCACCTGAAGGCAGCGAAAAAGAATATGCTTACTGGCTAAAGGTTAAGGCGCAACACGATGAAACCGTAAATAAATCAAGCACCGAGTTGCAGCAATTAAGCCCCATGATGAATGCCCTGATGGCAACCAGCGGGTACATAAAAAAAGAGTTAAAATTAAACTCAACTCAAACTTTTACCAAAGCCGATCTGGAAAAAATTCAGGCAACCACCAATGATACCATTGCTCAAAGTAAAGGTGTTTGGGTGCAAATGTTCAATAATATTGATGGCGACAATAGCAAAGTGATCAAAGAATTAAGTGATTACCTGGCTAAGCTGAATAATGACGTTAACCCCGACCTGAATGCCCGTAAAAATATTGTTGGCGATAACCCTGACGTGCAGGATGGCAAGCCTTATGGTAACAACGTGTTAACTAATCCTGATGCCTCGCATGGCACCGGCGTAGCCGGGCTGATTGGCGCTGTGCGCGGTAATGGTTACGGTATTGATGGCGTGGCCGACAATGTGCGTATTATGAGTATCAAAGCCGTTCCGGATGGCGACGAATATGACAAGGACATTGCCAATGCTATCCGTTTTGCGGTTGACCACGGTGCTAAAGTGGTGAATATGAGCTTTGGCAAAAAGATATCGCCACATAAAGACTGGGTTGATGCTGCATTTAAATACGCCGCAGATCATGATGTATTATTGGTACAGGCCTCGGGTAATGACGGACAGGACGTAGACGAAAAGCCCTCTTATCCTAATGATACTTTTGCCGATGGTTCGCAAACCGATGGCGATAACATTATCTCTGTAGGTGCATCAAGTGCTAAAGTTGGCCAAGACCTGGCGGCCTCATTCAGCAACTATGGTAAAAAGAATGTAGACGTGTTTGCGCCGGGTGTAAAAGTAACCTCTATCGACCTGGATGCCGAGTTTAACACTGCCGACGGTACCAGCTTTGCATCGCCAATTACGGCAGGTATTGCGGCTTTGGTGTTGGAGTACTATCCCAAACTAAGCGCCAAGCAATTAAAACAGGTTATCCTGCAATCAGCAACCCCAACAACAGGCCTTATGGTGGTTAAGCCAGGTTCTCCGAGTGAGAAAGTTGATTTTACTACGCTGAGCAAAACCGGCGGTATTGTAAATGCTTATAATGCGGTACAAATAGCTGCTAAGTTGAAAGGTGAGCGTAAGGGTAAATAAGATATTATCAGATCATTAATGGAGAAAGCTCCGAGGTTATCGGGACTTTTTTAATGTAGCGATGGGTTTCAAACCCATCGCTACTCATAAAGCGCGCTGATCCATTGCGCGAATGTGTATCATTTTGGATCATGTGGATCAGTTCAAATCCACAACTATTTAATAATGAATAGTTTAATAAATTGACTTTCGAAAAGCGGATCACTTTGGATCAGCTTTTATGACTTATAGGTCAGTTTTTTGGGTCACCTATTTTTGATGCCTTTTCTAAATTCGTTTAAACGAAACCCTTGATCGATTCTTCAGCTTTTTTAGTTTGTTTTTTATCCTTTTCTTTCGATGTTAAGCTTCCTGTGAGACTGCCAAATAAGATAAAAGCAATAAAAAAGGAACCATAATTAAAAATTTTCCGACTTTTGTTGGTCCGGATTTGCAATCCGGACTCTATGGATTTGCAATCCTCGGTTAGCATTGCATACAGCGGATTGCAAATCCACAGAAATTTAGTCCGGGATTATAAATCCGGACTAACGGGGGCGAAATAAGAAAAAACCAATCAAGGTTTTTTGGGTGTATATATTATATCCTGATCACTAATAGAATTTTCCGGAGCTAACTCGTCGAATTCAATAGTAACCATGTGATTTTTATTTAATGTTTGTTGATACCGCTTCAACCTGATCTCAAATTTTATCGGTACATATAACGAAAGGTTTACGTTTTGAGGAAATGGACTGCTCATAGAGAAAAAAGGCGATAAGTTTTTTAAACAGAGTAACACCGACGGATTAAAATCCTCATCGGTTGTTTTTACTATATCGTAAGAGTAATTATAGCCATTTATTAATATCCGAACAATAACAGTCCCATTCACATTATTATATTTTGATCTGGCCGGATATTTTATTCTGTTGTAAATAAGAGGCAATAGCTCTTTTTCAATTAATGGCAGGTTATGATACGTAACAGAATCAATATAGTATGAAGTATCCACAATAAGCTGCCGGTGCTCATTGTATAAAACTGATTTCTGCGCTGATGCTGCGCCGGAAATCAACAATAAAAGAAAAGTTAATTTGTGCATAAATGTTTATCTAAGTTCCTCGATCTTTTTAACAATAATATTGTCAAAATCTTCAAAATAACCCCTGCTACCCCAGTTTACCAGGCCTTGTTTATCAATAAGGTAAAAATTTGGATCGCCGGCGACGTTGTAAGCTTTGGCTGTTAATTTACCATTCAGGTAAACAGGTGCTTTGATTTCCTTTTTATCCATAAATTTCAAAACCTCATCCCTGCTGTCCCGGGTGTTTATCGTTAAAACAACTACATCTGTACCATCATATTTTCCGGTAAGCATTTTCATCGACGGCACGGCAAGCGCCGCAGCCGGGCATCCGTTCGAGCAGAAATCAATAAACACTACTTTACCTTTTAAATCGGCAAATGAAAGCTTTTTACCATCAGTAGCGGTTAGCACCCAGTTTGGCGCTGGGGTGCCTTTACTTAATAGGTCTAACGGTTTACCTTCTGGATTCAAGCCCGCGGGTACAGTAAGATCAATAACCGGCGGGC
>DATCXS010000467.1:0-5314 GCA_036565645.1 Mucilaginibacter sp. | reverse complement strand
AGGGTAAGCCTGCAAATATAGCCGCCTGCGTTGCCGGTGCCTGGCCCAAATTGGCAGACAGCACATTACCCATAAAAACTTCCTGTATTTGTTCGGGCTTTAAACCTGATTTATGAACAGCAGACTGAATGGCTATGGCCCCCAATTGCGTTGCGCTAAATGAAGCCAGGCTGCCGCCAAAACTACCAATAGGCGTACGGGTTGCCGATACGATTACTACATCTTTCATAAAATAGATTTGGTAGTGTAAATCTACCTAATTTAATCTAACAAGTATTATGTTGCATAGTGTTTGCAGGGATCATTTAAAGGTCTGTACTGGTATGAGGGGTTAAACTTCGACCGGTTAAGGTGCTGGAAAGCGAATGAGTGATCCACGGGTGTATGTGTATCAGCTGGATCACTCTTTAAATTTAACTTGCTGTAAATCAAATAAATATAATATAAATATTGAAAAAGCGGATCACTTTGGATCACTTTTTATGACTTTTAAGTCATTTTTTGGATCACTTGATTTTGACCCGTCCTCCCTGCTGTCAATGCCTCGAATAGCGGCAGAAAATGATCGCTCTGGCAATTGATCTTGAAAAATCAGGGTTGAATTTTCCAGGTTAAATTTTAAAAGGCTGATAGCTTGATTAGCTCTCTTTTTTTCTTTTGGCTGTTTTTTTACGAGCGAGCAAAGCCTGTTGCAAAATATATTCGATCTGGCCGTTAGTACTTCTAAACTCGTCAGTGGCCCAGGTTTCGATCTCTTTTAACATATCCGGGTTAACTCTTAATATAAATGCTTTTTTTTCGGCCATAATTATATGGGTACTCCGGCAGAGGCGTTGGCTCGCGCCTGCCTTATCATAATTAACTTTATGCCCAACAATGCCATTAACGGTATATCAGGTACACTTTTAGCCAAACCGGGGGTTATTGAAATGTTAAAAGGCTTTTTTATGGTCCATAATGCCGTTTTAATATCCATGATGTCGCCATACTGATCACTGATCAGGCTGAAAGTTCGACTGAATGTTTTTTTCTTTAGATAAGTTGCCTCGAAACCATTGCTCAGCGTCAGCTTTATTTTATTTGAAAATAGTTCCGGTACAATAATTCCAATCTCCGCGCCATTGGCATCATCAATCGTTAATGATCGTTTAAAGGCACCTTTACGCTTGATAAGCCACGTCTTTTGCGCTGTTTCTAAGATTATGGTAGGTTTCCAGAAGCCACTTTGGCTCAGTTTACCATAGATGAATTGCCCATCGGTAAGCTCGAACCAGGGCTGCCAGAAACCATGTTTTGTTATCTGCAGCTCATTAGTTCGTAGCTGTTCAATGTTTCTCAGGTTGCTCATTTTATTAGTGATATAGGGTACCGGTATTCACAATTGGGTTTACGCTCCTGTCGCCACATAACACTACCAATAAATTGCTCACCATTGCTGCCTTGCGTTCTTCATCAAGGTCTACAATGTTTTTTTCTGATAGCTTTTGCAAAGCCATTTCCACCATACCTACGGCACCTTCAACAATCAGTCGGCGGGCCGATATAATAGCTGATGCCTGTTGTCTTTGCAGCATGGTGTGTGCAATTTCGGGTGCATAAGCCAGGTGGGAGATACGAGCCTCCAATACTTCGATACCCGCACGTTCCAGGCGCTCATTCAATTCTTTCTCTAACATGACGCTTACTTGTTCGGCACCGCCCCGCAAGGTGATACCCGCATTTTCGTCCTCAATACTATCATAAGGAAACGTATTAGCGAGATGACGTACGGCAGCCTCGCTTTGGATGTTTACATACTGCAAATAATTTTCGACGGCAAAAATAGCACTCGCTGTATCTTTAATTTGCCACACTATAACCGCCGCTATTTCAATAGGATTGCCAACACTGTCGTTCACTTTTAATTGTTGACCATTAAGATTATATGCCTTTAACGATACTTTCTTTTTTACGGTGAAGGGATTAACCCAAAAAAAGCCATCTTCTTTAACCGTGCCCACATACTTGCCAAATAGGGTAAGCACTTTGGCCTCGTTAGGATTAATGATGATAAGCCCCGGCAACACTAATAAAAAATCTATTAAACCCAAAACAACCGCGGTGCCCGGCATTTGGAATGCCCCGCAGTAAACAGTGGCTGCCAATAAAAGTAAAAAGGCAAATAAGGTTAAATAACCTGATGGTGGATTGATGATTTTCTCTGTGTTCATGACGGTTTTTGATTTTAAATTGATATCACAAAGATATCAAAACAGATTTCATAAAAACAATAAAAAAGATAGATAGTTTAAAATATATTATTTTTGGATGCTTAATTCAATAAATGGCAACACTATCACCCTCTCGCCAAAAGGCACTATTGCGCAAATACGCCCGTAACGTTAAATTTTTAATGATGGTGGTGAGTACGTGTTTGATAGTTTACTCGCTGCCTAAGCAGGCTAAGTTTAGCTATGAAATTGAAAAGGGCCGCATCTGGAATCAGAAAGATCTGATATCGCCCTATAACTTTGCCATATTAAAAACCCAGTCTGAAATACAGAACGACCGTAAGAATGCCCTGGCCAGCACCACACAGCTTTACCAGCTGAATGCTAACCTTGGGCAACACCAGATAGATGGTTTTAAAAATGACCTGGAAATTAAGTGGCACAATGCAGGTATAGATGACCGCAAAAAGCCAGCTTACCTGCAGGTAGGGCAGGCGCTGTTGAAACAGGTTTACGATAAGGGCGTAGTTACACTCAATTCAAAATATCAACAGACACAATCTTACTCGCTCACTATCCTCCAGAGAAACATAGCTACTGAAAAAAATACCAGTGATCTTTTTACCAAAGAAAGTGCCCTGGCTTATTGCAGCCAGGTATTGAGTAAACGTAATGATATTGATAAGACCTTTCTGCTCGACCTGCTGCAAAACCGGATACAAAGCAATATTGTTTATGATGATAAACTAACCGGCCGCCTGGAAACCGAGGTTTTGGAGAATATTTCATTAACCCGCGGAATGGTGCAAAAAGGCGATGTTATTATAGCTAAAGGCTCGGTAGTAAATGATGAGGTTTATCAGAAGCTGATATCATATAAAAAAGCATTTGACGATAATTCGCGCATCAATGGCGATCCTAAATTGGTTTTGGCAGGGCAGTTTCTTTTAGTGGCGATAGCTATTGCGCTGCTGATGATCTTTCTCTACCTGTTCCGCAAGGATATTTATGCCGATAATCGGTTGGTAAGTTTGATCTTGCTGGTAATTACTGCCATGCTGTTTACGCTGTCTATGGCTATTAAACTGCAACTGCCCAACTTGTATTATATACCCTATTGTATTGTACCTATCATTATCCGGATATTGTTTGATACGCGTCTGGCGCTCAACATTCACCTGCTGGTGGTGCTGATAGCCGGTTTTTTTGTGCCTAACAGTTTTGAATTTGCTTATTTTGAGATCACGGCGGGTATGGTATCTATCTACAGCATCAAAAACCTGGTGCGCCGCGAGCAATTTCTGGTATCGGCATTAATCATTACACTCACCTATTTTGTATCCTTCCTGGGTATATCATTGATCAGGGAAGGCAGTTTAGTTGATATAGACTGGTATAATTTTATTCCGTTTATTGTAAGTGTGCTGCTTACATTGCTGGCTTACCCGTTAATATATTTGTTTGAGAAAGTTTTTGCCATCACTTCAGATATCACACTGATAGAGCTCACCAACACCAATGCGCCATTATTGCGCGAAATGGCATTCTCGGCTCCGGGAACTTTCCAACACTCGCTACAGGTAGCTAACCTGGCAGAAAATGCCATTTATGCTATCGGGGGTAATGCTTTGCTGGTTAGGGCAGGGGCTTTGTATCATGATATTGGAAAAATGGAAAATCCATTGTTCTTTGTAGAGAACCAAAACTCGGCCTTTAACCCGCACGATAAGGTGACTTATGAAGA
The DNA here is from genome assembly GCA_036565645.1 of Mucilaginibacter sp. Lineage (GTDB taxonomy): Bacteria > Bacteroidota > Bacteroidia > Sphingobacteriales > Sphingobacteriaceae > Mucilaginibacter. The sequence continues at coordinate 1,360 of DATCXS010000467.1, read as the reverse complement.
AAGCGCGCAGATCATCATCCGCCACGTTTATAAAGGAATTGAGATGGCGCAAAAGGCCAACATTCCGGAAATAGTGATCGACTTTATCCGTACACATCACGGTAATACCCGGGTGGATTATTTTTATCAGTCGTTCCTGAAAAATTTCCCCGAAAAAATTATCAATGAAAACACTTTCAGGTATCCCGGGCCTGTCCCATTCTCGAAAGAGACCGGCGTTTTAATGCTGGCCGACTCGGTTGAAGCCGCTTCGCGCTCATTAAAAGAGCCCGATGAAAAATCTATCAGCGCATTGGTCGACCGCATTGTAAAGTACAAATTAGATCAGAACCAATTGAAAGACTGCGACATAACTTTAAAGGACATTGAAACCATTAAGGCTATTTTTAAACGTATGCTGATGAGCATTTATCACGTGCGAATAGATTATTAATTTTTTTTTGCTGGCTTAACCTAATTGCTATATTTGCAGTCCCTGAAAAAAGGGATATTTTTAAAAAAGGTGAGGTGCCTGAGAGGCCGAAAGGATCAGTTTGCTAAACTGACGTACGGGAAACTGTACCGAGGGTTCGAATCCCTCCCTCACCGCTAAGTCGTTATAGTAATTCCTCTTTGAAATTAGAAAGAGGAATTACTCGTCAAACCCTTCTATTGAACAATAAATGTGCCTACCAAAAGCGCCAGAACCTGGCTCATACTTAGCGGTTCATCAAACGCGGCTGCAGCATCTATTTGGCCTATCCCCTTACCATCAGAATCCATCAGTTGGGAAACGTTAACACCTCCCTGAATCACATTATCCTCGCCGTTATAGTTGCCATTCACCAGGCTTATTCCGGTATCATTACCCAAACCTACTGTACTATCTATCCATACTGCAACGTCGGCATAACCTCTTTGGGTACGTAGGTAGCGCACAGCCGACGCGTGGCGCGCCTCCACAGCATGTATCGATAGGGCTGCGGTTAGCACCACCTGATTGCCTATTAAATTTGGCGCCTGTCCCTTGTAAGCGCGAACGCCGGTATCTTCAAAAGTTTCCGATACAGCCAGGAACGTCTTATAATTGGTTAATACATCGGCAAAAGGCCCGTTACCTTTACCTCCTCCACCTGTAAGATCAACTTTTGGTGCATCTACCGGTGTGCCGCCCAGTTGCTTGATCACGCTCTGTAAAAAGGTGACGTGATGATTTTCATCATCCGTAATAGTTGTAATGTACGATTTGTCGCTGGCCGGTATCAAACCTGAAGAGGCTGTCCCTTGGTTATAAAAATAAGATTCCAGATACTCCAGTGTCAGCGCATAATTCAGTACATCGGTTACTGAAGCTGTGGGGGCGGCAGCATATGCCTTTTTA
>DATCXS010000444.1:0-2969 GCA_036565645.1 Mucilaginibacter sp. | reverse complement strand
AGCCGTTAAAAATATCGATTTTAAAGTTTGGGCCTATACACCGTCAGAAGGTACTTTATCTTATCGTAAACAGCTAACCAAGTATTACAACAAAGCCGGATACAACATCACCCCCGAGGATATTATTGTTACCGCCGGAGGGTCTGAAGCTATATCGATCACCTTTATGACCTGCCTGGATGCAGGCGATGAAGTGATTGTTCCGGAGCCGTTTTATGCCAATTATAATAGCTTTGCCAGCCAGAGCGACATTATAGTTAAGCCGATATTATCGCACATCAGCAATGGTTTCGCCTTGCCGCCAATCAGCGAGTTTGAGAAAGCTATTACTGATAAAACGCGTGCCATCTTTATCTGCAGCCCTAATAACCCCACCGGATATCTTTATTCGCGCGAGGAAATGGAAGCTTTGAAAGCGCTGGTATTAAAGCACGACCTGTATTTATTTGCAGATGAAGCTTACCGCGAGTTTTGTTATAATGATCAGACTTTTATATCGCCCATGCATTTGGATGGATTGGACGAAAATGTGATCATCATCGATACTGTAAGCAAGCGTTACAGTGCCTGCGGCGCCCGCCTGGGTTGCATCATTACCAAAAACCGCAAATTTTGGGAAACAGCTATTAAATTTGCCCAAGCCCGGCTAAGCCCCGGCCTGGTTGAACAAATTGCCGGCGAAGCTGCAATAGATACGCCTGACGAATACTTTGAGCGTGTAAAAGCTGAATACACCGCCCGCCGAAATACCGTAGTTACCGCGCTGAATAATATGGAAGGTGTATTTTGCCCTAATCCGGGTGGTGCCTTTTATGTAATGGCTCAGTTGCCCATTGATGACTCGGACAAATTTTGCCAGTGGATGCTGGAAGAATTTAGCTACGAGAACCAAACGGTGATGATGGCGCCTGCAACGGGATTTTACAGTACCCCTGGCGCCGGGTTGAACGAAGTCAGGTTAGCCTATGTGCTGAATAATAATAATCTGGCTAAAGCCATGAAGTGCCTGGAAGAAGCTTTAAAAGTTTATCCGGGGCGCACTTTGGCTGCTCCGCAATTGGCTATTCACAATTATTAATGTATTGTAATATCACAAATACGGCTTAGCGGGTAAACCAAAAAGCCGTATATTTGTATTCTACAAACATATGGGGTCGACCGGAATTGACAGGATGGAGATAAGTATGTAAGCATGCAGCGCGTTGGATGAATTAGCGCTTTAATCTGAACATTCAAAACCACAAATGGCGAAAATAACTACGCCTTAGCTGCCTAATTTAGAATTAGCATAGCTTTTGTCCCGCCGGTTTTCCGTTTCATTGGATCGGCAATCGGGGCATCGAAAAATGAAAATAGCCGGTTGTAAGGTGCGGACAACCGGCGAAATAAAGCACCTAAGGAAGACGGTACAGGTAAGCAGCTGACCTTCCCCTTCCCTACAATTAAACAGACGCTAAGCATGTAGAAAGCGTACCTTATACCATGTTTGGACGAGGGTTCGAATCCCTCCGGCTCCACGAGTTATGTTTTAAAGAACATCAAAAACGCTGTAAATGAATGATTTACAGCGTTTTTTGTTTATAGTCCTATCCATATAAAACCAAATAATCGCATTCTTCTGGTGACCTATTGGTGACCTATAGAGGTTAAAAGCTAAATAGGTCACCAGAAAGCTTATAAGTTACTGTTAATAAGCATGTTCAACCATTGAACATCTTGATGGCAGGCATAAAAGGAACTAATTTTATAACTTTTAAAGCTTTAAGCGATGAACAAAACTTTTGGACTACTCTTCTATGTGAAGAGATCAAAAATGATTGGAAATGGTACTGCCCCGGTTTATTTACGGGTTACTGTTGATGGGAAACGTATTGAAATCTCCTCTAAACGTTATGTCAATCCCGACAAATGGAATGCAAACGGACAGAAACTAAACGGTTCGGGCGAAGAAGTACGGTCATTAAACAGCTACCTAAAAACTCTCGAACATGAGGTTTATGAAATTCATCGATACCTAATAGAAAAGAAACTGCCATTAACGGCGGTCAATCTAAAAAATGCTTTGCTGAAAAAAGAAGAAGTGACAACCTGTAAAATGCTGGTACCAATCTTTAAAGAGCATAACAGGCAGATTGCCGCACTTGTTGGAACAGAATATGCGCAAGGAACAGCCGACCGCTACGAAACTAGTTTAAAGCATACCCAGGCTTTTCTTAAATGGAAATATAAAGTAGATGATATAAATATTGAGGGCATTAACCATGAATTTATTATGTCCTACGATTTTTATTTACGGTCGGAACGCAAGTGCGCCAATAACTCTACCGTAAAGTACATGAAGAATTTTAAAAAAATTGTCCTGATGTGTATTGATAACGGTTGGCTTGACAAAGACCCTTTTATTAAGTATAAACCGAAAGTAAAGGTAGTGGCACGTGATTACCTGACTAAAGAAGAATTGGAAGCAATGGCTTTTAAAACTTATAGCAGTCTGCGGATTGAGCAGGTGAAAGATATATTTATTTTCTGCTGTTATACCGGCCTGGCCTATATAGATGTTAAACAACTTAAACGCTCTGAAATTATTAAAGGTATAGATGGCCAACAATGGATTTTCACTACGAGACAAAAAACCAACACCGCATCCCGGATACCATTATTACCGCAAGCATTACAAATTATACAGAAGTACGAACATCACCCTGAATGTGCGGATCAGGATAAAGTATTGCCTGTATTATCTAACCAAAAGATGAATAGTTATTTAAAAGAGATAGCGGACGTTTGCGGCATTAATAAAGAATTGACCTTTCATATTGCGCGGCATACCTTTGCAACGTCTGTAACCTTAGCCAATGGAGTATCTATTGAAAGTGTAAGTAAAATGCTTGGCCACAAAAACATGAGGACAACGCAACATTATGCTAAAATATTAGACTCTAAAGTAAGTGAGGATATGCAATTATTGA
>DATCXS010000468.1:0-3159 GCA_036565645.1 Mucilaginibacter sp. | reverse complement strand
CGAGCAGGATATCAATGATGTAGCCGTAAGCTCAACCCGCATCCGCGAAGCTTTGCTGGCTGCGGATATTGATCTGGCCAATACCTTTCTGGGCTATCCGTTCTTTATTACCGGTAAGGTGGTTCGTGGCGATCAGATTGGCAGGCAGATCGGGTATCCTACGGCCAATATCCAGATCGAAGAAAGATACAAACTGATACCTGCCGATGGCATCTTTGCTGTTAAACTACAATATGATGGCCAGGATTATAAAGGCATGGCTTATATTGGCAGCCGCCCCACTATTAATGGCATGACGCGTAATATTGAAGTTAATCTGTTTGATTTTGACAGGGAGATCTATAACGAGGCTATTGGCCTGGAGTTTTATCATTATATCCGCGGCGATGTTAAGTTTAACGGCCTGGACGAACTAAAGGTCCAGATAGCGCGCGATAAAGAAGATGTGCTAAGGCTCATGGCCAAAAGTTGACGTTTAGCGCAACTTTGCTATTATTGCAAACGTTTTATGCAATAACGGCGAACGCAAAAACAAATAAATATGCCTAAGCTAAACATTGATAGGAGCGAAAGCGAGTTTCTGAACAAAACGATAACGCACTGGCAAAAGGAGGGGGTACTGAGCGATGATATTGCCGAAAAGCTCCGTAACTCGTACGAAGTAAAGGGTTTTGACTGGATGCGGCTGGCCAAATATTCGTTTTGGATAGCGCTGATCTGCGGCGGGGCCTCGTTTGCTTTTCTGATAGTTAATGATGCGGTGATCAACTGGCTCAGGCACTTGTATTATACTCCGGATATTGTTATCAGTATAATATCGGCAGTAGCAGCTGCTTGCTTGTTTTACTTAGGCCGCCGCCGCGAAAAGCTATATCCCGAAAAGATATTCAGTAACGAGGCAGTTATTTTCACCGGTATATTATTTACTGCATGCTGTATAGCCTATCTTGGCAAGGCGCTCGACCGGCACTCGGGGCACTATTCAATACTTTTTCTGCTTTCGGTATTTGTATATGGTTTTTTGGGGTGGCGTCTGCAATCAAGGCTTATCTGGTTGTTCGCGCTGATATCGCTGGGTAGCTGGTTTGGTACCGAAACCGGCTATCAAACCCATTGGACGGACTATTTTCTGGGGATGAACTATCCGCTGCGCTTTGTGCTGTTTGGCCTGGTGTTAATAGCTGCCTGCGCAGTGTTAAAGAATCGCAAGTGGTTTGCTTACTTTTGGGAGCAAACCTACGTTGTCGGCCTGCTTTACCTGTTTATGTCACTATGGCTGCTGAGTATATTCGGTAACCTGGGCAATTTAGATGTATGGTATCAGATCAAACAAATTACATTGTTTTATTGGGGTATTATATCAATGTGCACAGCAGGTGCGTTTTTATTGTACGGCTTAAAAAGCAAGGATGATATATCGCGCGAGTTCGGTATCACCTTCCTGATCATATTTATTTACACTAAATATTTTGAATATTTTTGGGATAATACCAACAAGACCGTTTTTTTTGCCATACTTGCAGCTTCGTTCTGGTTAATAGGCCGCAAAGCGGAGAAGATCTGGAATTTGAAAAGCAAAAATACACCTGTACAATAAACTTATTGCTTAAGTAATTCAATGAAAAGATATATTTTTTTCCTGGCCTTATTTTTTTCATCCCTTCAATTTCTATACGCTCAAAACCCCGATCCTCATTACGTAAAGGATTGCTTTCGGAAGGGTTTTGTTATCCACAGCAAAGATTCGATTTATTACCAGCGTTTATTTTTTAAAGCCTTTCCGTCAAACTTTAAAACATTTGCCAGGTATTATGGCCGGGATGAAAAAACGCATATCGGCCAACCGTTAGCCAGCGTTCCGAGCTATTATTTCAAACGCTTTTTTAATAGTAAGGCATATAGCCGCAAAGCACTGCTAAAAAAGATAATTGGAGTATCAGTAAACGGCAAAATGATTCACGGCGCCGTAGCCGGATTTGAGGAGGATTGCTTCAACTTTGCATTGGATCATAACATCGAATTTATCGATGTATTGCAGTCATTTAGCAACGCTGATATTGTTTCGGTATGGGCGTTTTATTTTGATTATCCCAATAGCAGGTACCGCAGAGTTGACTATCAGAAAATGCGTGACCTGACTGCGCGCCATAATAAACCTATGGCGGCCTTAATTACCCGGGGGTATGAAAAAGCGGTGGCCAAATGGGCTACCCATCATTAAGCTTTTACTTCGATGACGTGCTTGGGCTTAATAGCCAGATAGATCCGTTTTACCAGGTGGTATCCGGCGAAGCCGAAAAACAGAATGGCAATAGCGGTATTGATGACCTTAGTGCTCAAGGCAAATTTGCTTTGGATATATTGTGCAAACCGCGCATACAAAAACAGGCAAAGAAATGCTCCGCCTGCCGAGCCGATGCTGAATATCGTCAGCGCCATATTGCCGTCTAATATCCATTGATGCGTTATCAGGTAGGTGCCGCATATCATCCAGAAAGGTACTTGCATAGGGTTTAAAAAACCCAGCATGATGCCGTATTTAATACTGTCGTGTTCGCTATATTTGGTTTCGGGCGGTTTTTTACGATGAAGCCAGGTGATGATAGCTAACACTAAAAATAGCACAAACATTATCCAGTCTATCACCACATCTAAATGCACCTGCGCTGACAGCCATCTGGCTGCGTGCATAATAAAAAAGGTGAAAAAGAATTCGACACATGAAAAAGCAATACTAAAATGCATCGCCTGCTTAAAGCCTCGGTTTATAGTAATGCGTACAAGGCTGAGATTTATGTTTCCCGGCGGGATATAGCCTATGAAATTAGCTATAAGACCCAGGAAAAATGTCAGAAATATCATTGGCATCAAAGATAAGTTTTACAGCCGCAGATATGCAAATATGCCGGCATGAAGCTATTTTTGTTTTGGCATTGAGTATAATACTGGTTTGAGCAGACATAAAAAAATGCGCAACTTTGCAACATGACATCACTAACCGAAGAACAGCAGGAGCGTCTCGATATCATCAAACATAAGCTGAAGTTTATAGAGCAAAAGCCAACGTTAGCCATCGTAAAGGCGTTTAACCCGATTACTTTGGCAGCCGACGACATGGCCGGCCTTATTGGTATAGCCGGTGGTAGTTTGATTGAGGGC
>DATCXS010000434.1:0-3262 GCA_036565645.1 Mucilaginibacter sp. | reverse complement strand
CGGAGCTTTAAGTTCTTGCAGACAAGCCACATCAGGTTGAGTTTCCTGCAGCCAGCGCAGCAGCACCAGAAGGCGGCCGTTAACGCCGTTAACATTGTAGGTAGCAATTTTCATGATCTAAACTTAATGAAAAAATGAAATAACTTGTTTCATTTCAGATGTTTCATCCCGTTGGGTTAATAAATCAATAAACTATTAATTGGTTTATATTCAGTAGGTTGAATAGGTTGTTCAAAGTGCACTTTGTTTCAACTTGTTCCAGGTTGTTTCGCTAAATTGTTTATTATCAATATTTTAATAAAAAATTTTGTTTCGCTTGTTTCAATTTTCAAGCGAAACAAAGGATTAGCATTATCAATTAAAATTAGTATCCACATTTTCATGAATTATCCACAATCCTGCTACTGTCGAAGCCAATAGCTTAACTTTACCAGTCACTTAAAAAAGAAATAACCGCTTGTCAAAGAACGCCACGAAAGAGACCCCCTTAATGCAGCAGTACAATACCATTAAGGCCAAGTACCCCGGTGCCTTGCTGCTGTTTCGCGTCGGCGACTTTTACGAGACCTTTGGCGAGGACGCCATTAAAGCTGCCGGTATTTTGGGCATAGTACTCACCAGGCGCGCCAACGGTGCAGCCACCCACATTGAGCTGGCCGGCTTTCCGCACCACTCGTTGGATACTTACTTACCTAAGCTGGTGCGTGCCGGTCAGCGAGTTGCCATCTGCGACCAGTTGGAAGATCCGAAGACTACCAAAACTATTGTGCGTCGCGGGGTTACCGAGCTGGTTACCCCAGGCGTGGCCACCAATGATAATATCCTCAATCAAAAGAGCAACAACTACCTGGCATCGCTGTACTACGATAAAGGCACCATCGGCATAGCGCTGATCGATATCTCCACCGGCGAATTCTTGACCGCTCAGGGTAATAATGATTATATTGATAAATTGCTTCAGGGCTTTAGCCCAAGCGAAGTGATCTTCCCAAAAAGCCGCCACGCTGATTTCAAGGACAACTACGGCGACCGGTATTACACCTACATGCTCGACGAATGGCCCTATAGCGGCGATTATGCCTATGAGACCCTGCTAAAGCACTTTGGTGTAAAATCGCTCAAAGGATTTGGCATAGATAAGCTTAACCTGGGTATTGTGGCTGCGGGTGTAGCACTGCATTACCTGAATGAGACCGAGCACCGCAATCTGCAACATATCTCGGCTATTAGCCGGATAGAGGAAGACAGATATCTCTGGCTGGACCGCTTTAGCATTCGTAACCTGGAACTTATCGGCTCGGCTAATGAAAACGCACATACCCTGGTTGATGTACTTGATCAAACCTGCTCGCCAATGGGCGCACGCCTGCTGCGCCGCTGGATAGTGATGCCGCTCAAAGAGCTGAAACCAATCAATGACCGTCTGGGTGTAGTCGAATACCTGATAGCTGAGGAAGAGCTGCGCGAGGACTTGCAACAGTACATCCGCCAAATTGGCGATCTGGAGCGCCTGATCTCTAAGATCGGTTTGCAAAAAGCCAACCCGCGCGAGGTCTGCCAGTTGAAAAAAGCCTTGATAGCTATAGAAAGTATCAAGAAATTATGTGAGGGTTCAGATAGTAGGCCGCTACAAGCCATAGGCGAGCAGCTAAACCCCTGCGCTACTATTTGCGAAAAGATAGCCCGCGAACTTCATCCCGAGCCGCCGGTGATGCTGGTTAAAGGTTCGGTAATGAACGATGGGATAGATGCCGAACTTGACAGATTACGCAAGATAGCCTTTGGCGGTAAAGACTACCTGATCGAAATACAAAAGCGTGAAGCTGAGAGCACTGGCATACCGTCGCTGAAAGTGTCGTTCAATAATGTGTTTGGTTATTACCTGGAGGTCACTCATAGTCATCGGGATAAAGTACCGGCCGACTGGATTCGCAAACAAACGCTGGTAAACGCCGAGCGTTACATTACGCCCGAACTGAAGGAATACGAAGAGCAAATACTGGGTGCCGAAGAAAAAATACTGGCCCTGGAAACCAAGCTGTATAATGATCTGCTTTATGCACTTGCCGAATACATCAAACCTATCCAGCTTAACGCCCAACTAATAGCCCGGTTGGATGTCTTGCTGAATTTTGCTACGATATCTATCAAAAATTATTACGTTAAGCCTGAAATTAACGAGAGTAAGGTTATTGACATAAGAGGTGGGCGTCACCCGGTAATTGAGAAAACCTTGCCGCAAGGCGAGGACTATATCACCAATGACGTTTTCCTGGATTCTGAGAGTCAGCAGATCATTATCATTACCGGCCCGAACATGGCGGGCAAATCGGCCCTGCTAAGGCAAACCGGCTTGATTGTGTTGATGGGTCAGATGGGCTGTTTCGTGCCGGCTAAATCGGCATCTATTGGATTAGTTGATAAGATATTTACACGGGTAGGAGCGTCGGACAACCTTTCATCAGGTGAATCAACTTTTATGGTGGAGATGAACGAGACGGCGAGTATCCTGAATAATCTCTCAGATCGTAGTTTGATCTTGCTGGATGAAATTGGCCGCGGTACATCAACTTACGATGGTATCTCTATTGCCTGGTCGATCGCTGAGTACCTGCATAGTCATCCAACGGCAAAAGCTAAAACATTGTTTGCTACGCACTACCATGAATTGAACGAGCTGAGTAATAGCTTTAATCGCGTCAAAAACTTTAATGTTACGGTTAAAGAGATTGGCCACCAGATCATCTTTTTACGTAAGCTGGTGCCGGGGGGTAGCGAGCACAGCTTTGGTATACATGTGGCCAAGCTGGCGGGTATGCCGCCCAAGGTTTTGAGTCGCGCCAATGAGATCCTTAAAAAGTTAGAGAACGAACGCACCGGTGGCGAGCATATTAAAGAAAGCATCCGCAAGGTTCAAAAACAAGCGGTACAAATGCAGATGTTCAGCATTGATGACCCAGTGCTGGTAAAAATACGCGATACGCTGAACAACCTCGATGTAAATACCTTAACACCCGTAGAAGCGTTGATGAAGCTCGACGAAATTCAACGTCTGATCAAGAGTTGATCCAATTAGTTTTCTTGCTATTATGCAATGTGGATATGTTTAAAACATCTGTAACCTGCATAGCATTGCGTCATTTACTTTTATAGAATGAATGTAAACAGCTATCTAAAATATTGTTTTATTCTGCTTACCGGGGCTTTTGTATTATCGTCATGCCATACAAAAAAGGCGGTGTTGAAAGGCGAGCCTGGCGAG
>DATCXS010000169.1:0-4357 GCA_036565645.1 Mucilaginibacter sp. | reverse complement strand
ATGGCCAGTGCAGTGCCCAATGCCGTAGCCTGCGCCATGGAGGCGGCATAAACTTCTATAGCAGGAAAAGCCGCTGCCAGCAAATGCATAAACACCGAGTTTTTGCTAAATCCACCATCCACAAAAATGCGTTTTACCGGGGTGTTTTTTAACACATAGCCGGTGGCAATTTTTTGCTTCGCGATGAGATTATGCATCAGCTCGTAATAAGCTGCTATATCCTCGCCCGGCATATCGGGGTCGTACGGAATATTGCGGTATTTGATCGCATCCTCGCCAAATTTTTCGGCGATGACTTTAATGCCCTGATCATATTCATGCCCGCTAAACAGGCGTGATGCTTTTACAGGCTTGCCTTTGTATTGAATATAGTTCAGGCAATCGTTTTTCAATTCTTCAGCCGTTAAAGGCGCTTGATCAAAAGGATTTAAACTGATAGACCAGGTGCCTGTGGACAGCAGTACAAACGGCTCGCTGAAACTGGCCAGGTAAGGTATCAAAGCTGCTGAGCTATCATGCAGGCCTATACCGGCTTGATACCAGCGTCCGTTAAAGTAGGATGGTATTCTTTCATCAGCCGGGGCAATTGGGGCAAGAATTTTATCAAGACCTTCTTGCTTTACCCAGTTATGGTAGTCATTTTTCTCGAAATCCCACAGCGCAGTATGGCAGCCAATGCTGGTAAGATCAGAAAAAGCCTTGCCCGTAATCAGGTAACTCAGATATTGAGGCAGATGCAAGGCATACTTTATCCGCTCAAACAGTTCAGGTTTTTGATGTTTAATGCGATAAAGCTGTAAACCGGAGTTCAAACTCTCCAAAGCAGGTGATGCCGTTTTAAAGGCTATTTCGGCTTCATCGCCATAGGTATCATAAAATTTCTTCCTGAGATCCTGCGGATATGGCTTCAGGTAATTATATAATGGTGCTACTGCGTTACCATCCTTGTCTAAATAAACAAAGCTGGCACCATAAGCCGAAAAGTTAACCGCCTTTACATCAAATTGATCCAGGCGGCTAACTTCATTTAGGGCATCAAAAACCGCTTTTTTAAGTGCGTCCAGGTTTTCGCAGGCAAAGCCGTCCTCGTCGGTTATTTCATTGAACCGTGCCGAGCGTTCAAACACAATGTTATAGCTTTCATCAAAAAGAAAAAGCTTTTTATTGGTTTTACCGACGTCAAAGACCGCTATTACAGGCGTAACTTCCATTACAAACCTGTTGCCTGGGTTTTGTCGCCGCGTTCTTTGATCAAACCTTTGCGTACTTCCAGTGCGCGGTAAACGCCGATTGGATCAAGCGCACCACCCTCGCGCAAACGCGCTTCCGCAATCAGCGGACGGACATCGGTACGGTAAGCCGCTTGTAATATTTCCTGCGCTTTAGCTACGTCATTATTCAACTGTGCGTCAACCAATGCTTTAGTATCCACCAATAAAGCCTGCGCGTATGCTATTTTAATAGCCTCTACGGATTGCAGCAGATCTTCAATAGGGTCTTTAACATTATGCGACGCATCAATCATCCAGCCAATACCGTTGGCATGGTTTAGTCCCGCAGCGTCCATACCTTCAACCAGTTCGTTAAAGATCAGGAATAATTGATACGGGTTGATACTGCCTACGGTAAGGTCGTCATCGCCATACTTAGAATCATTAAAATGGAATCCGGCCAGCTTTCCTTCCATCAGCAATAAAGAGACAATTTGCTCGATGTTGGTATTAGGCAGATGGTGACCCAGGTCAACCAGTGTCAATGCTTTTTTACCCAGCTTAGAGGCCAGCAGGTGCGATTGCCCCCAGTCGCCAATAGTAGTTGAGTAAAAATTTGGTTCAAAAGGCTTGTACTCAATCCAAACTTTCCAATCATCCGGCAACGCCGCATAAATTTGCTGCAAGCTGTCCAGTGTATTTTGAAATGCCTTGCGGAAATTCAGTTGTCCGGGGAAGTTCGACCCGTCTGACAACCAAACCGACAGCGCATTTGAACCTAATTCAACACCATATTTAATCACCTCGATGTTATGTTTTATAGCCTGGTCGCGCACTGCTTTATCGGTATGATGCAGCGAGCCGAATTTATAGCTCAGCTTTTGATCTTTCTGATCCTGAAAAGTATTCGAGTTCACCGCATCAAAATGTAAACCATACTGTGCCGCATGTGCTTTAATAGCCGACGCGTTATCGGGAATATCCCATGGAATATGCAGCGAGATAGAATTACTTGAGCAGTTCAGGGCGTGGATAGTGCCTACATCGGTGATCTTTTCTTCCAGTGTACGCGGCTCGCCGCCGCCCGAAAAGCGACCGAAGCGCGTACCGCCGGTACCCAGCGCCCAGCTTGGTATGGCGATATTAAATGCGCGCAGCTTTTGCAGTATGCTGTCCAGGTTAGCTACATCCGCGGCCACAAAATCAAATTTGCGCCGGTGATCTTTCAGCTGCTGCTGATTGTATTCGTCAATTTTATGTTGTTCCATAGCGTTGCAGGTTTATCTTACAAATGCAGCGGCGACACCGCCGTCAATATTTAAAACGTTACCGGTCGATTTATTCAACAAGCCTCCCGCAAAAGCAAAGCAGGCGTTGGCTATATCCCCAGGCAATATCATTTCATTTAGTAAGGTCCGTTTGGCGTAGTAGGCGGGTAGTTCTTCTACCGTAATGCCATAGGCTTTGGCGCGACCCTCGGCCCAGCCACCGGCCCATATATTACTGTCGCTGATCACGGCATCCGGGTTCACCACGTTAACACGGATCTTATCGCCACCTAACTCGGCTGCGTTCAGTCTGCTCAGGTGTAGCTGCGCAGCTTTGGCGCTGCCGTAGCCTGCATTATTTGGTCCGCTTACCAGTGCGTTTTTGCTGACGATGTTAATGATATCGCCGCCGATGTCTTGTTTCTTCATTACGCCAGTAGCAGCCTGCGTTACCAGGAACTGGCCTTTTACCAATACGTCATACAACAGGTCCCAGTCTTTTTCGGTATGCCCGGCTATGTCTTTTGATATCGACAACCCGGCATTATTCACGATCAGATCCACCCCACCAAAGGCCAGAATAGCTTTGCCCATGGCGTCGGCAATTTGGTCCGCTTTGGTAACATCCAATATCGCGGTAGTATAAGCGTCTTTACCAAACAGCTTTTTAAACTCTTCGCCGGCGCCTTGCAGGCGTTCGGCATTCATATCATTCAGTACGACAACTGCACCTTCCTGCGCAAATTTTTTGGCGATGGCCTTGCCAATACCTCCGGCGCTGCCGGTAACTAATGCTACGCGACCTGATAAGGCTTTTGGTTTAGGCATGCGCTGCAATTTAGCTTCTTCCAATAACCAGTACTCAATATCAAATGCTTCCTGACGAGGCAGCGAGGTATATTCAGAGATAGCCTCGGCGCCTTTCATTACATTAATTGCGTTGATGTAAAATTCGGCAGCAACGCGGGCGGTTTGTTTGTCTTTAGCGAAGGTGAACATACCCACGCCAGGATATAAAATTACCACCGGGTTAGCATCGCGCACGGCCGGGCTGTTAGCATGTTTGCAGGTATTATAATATTCGGTATACATGGCGCGGTAAGCCTCGAACGCCGGTTTTAAACGGGTCTTTAATGCTTCAGCGTCGTTCAAATCTTCATCCTTGCCTAAATCCAAAACCAGCGGACTGATCTTTGTCCTCAAGAAGTGATCAGGGCAGCTGGTCCCCATTGGGGCCAAACGGTACAGATCGTTCGAGTTGGCAAACTCCAATACGCGGGCATCATCCGTAAAATGACCGATCATGTTTTGTTTTGACGAGCAGAAACCACGCAAAATAGGTGCTAACGCGATGGCTTGTTTTTGACGACCTTCCTGGTCAAGGCTTTGAATTTTAGCCCCGCCGAAGATCGGCCCTTTTTTGCCGTAGTTTTGCTCCAGATATTCAGCACATTGCTCAATTACCTCTAAGGTATTTATATAACTTTCGTAAGCGGTATCGCCCCAGGTAAATAAACCGTGCGAGCCTAACATGATGCCGCGGATCCCCGGATTAGCATCAAGGCAAGCTTTTAGTTGCAAGCCCAGATCAAAACCCGGACGCTGCCAGTCAACCCAGCCAATTTTGCCACCGAAAAGATCTTCGGTTATTTTTTTACCATCTTTTGCTGCCGCGATAGCAATGGCCGCGTCAGGGTGCAGGTGGTCAATATGTTTAAACGGCAAAAAGCCGTGCAGCGGGGTATCAATAGATGGTGCTTTGGATGCCAGGTCGTAAATGGTATGGTTAAAAAGCTCTACCATTTCGTCCTCATATTCAAGCCCGCGGTAAACGTTTTTCAGGTTTCTCAATCTGTCAACGTAAAGTGCCGCCAGTCC
>DATCXS010000411.1:0-4227 GCA_036565645.1 Mucilaginibacter sp. | reverse complement strand
AAAAGCCGGTCAACGTGCCTTCTATACTTATTACTCCATCCATCCCACAAGTGTCTTTTTTAAAAGTCAGGATATTGAAAAACCTGCGGCCGTAGATCATACCTAACTCTGAGGACAATGTATCGGCTATAGCTGCGGCCATGCTACCTGCAATCATTAACAAGGCAATGCCTGCTTTATCTGGCGATAGCCAACCTGCTAAACCTAATAGACCAGCTACTCCGCCGTTAGCTAATACCTGCCCGGTTGTGCGGCGGCCTCTATTTTTTTCGGCAGCGCCGATTGCGGATTTTTTATTGATCTGCCATTGCGTGGCCCACGAAGCAACCATAAAAAATGTGGCTAATAAGACAAGCCCCGTAAGGCCGGCACCTTTATAGATGAATAAGCCGACAATACCGCCGGTTATGGCGCCTGTGCGCGTTAACTTGCCGGTGCGGTAACTAAGTACTGCGGCTACAAATAAAGCGATGTAAGCGATTAGATCGGTAACGGTCAGGCTCATTCCTTTGGGTTTAAAAAGTCCTGCCAAACGCCTTCTAACTCGTCAACTAATTCAGGGCGGATGGATATGCCTGATGCTTGCGGTGTCCAGGTCTGTGCAGCAAGGTTGCCGGTTTTTAAAATATCCAGGCCGAGAATGGGTT
Organism: Mucilaginibacter sp.; assembly: GCA_036565645.1. Taxonomy (GTDB): domain Bacteria; phylum Bacteroidota; class Bacteroidia; order Sphingobacteriales; family Sphingobacteriaceae; genus Mucilaginibacter. Next base: position 3,580 of record DATCXS010000411.1, on the reverse strand, counting down.
CTTTATCCGGATTAAGCAATACATCCAGCGCAATAGTAATTCGGTGATAATGCCGCCCTTTACGAAAAGCCAGGTAAGGATCGGAAGCAATAATACCCGAGGCAAAAATTCCTTTGGGTTCGACACCGACACGTACGATATAGGCGCGGTCGCCGGGCTGAATAGTTTTGTGGCTGGCTACGCTCCAGTTATCCTCGAGTTTACCGGTTTGTTTCAGCTTTTTAATATCGTCGTCAATATCGGCCCACTCAAACTTAGCCGGGTTCCATCCAAAAAGATAAGCTTTCATTTGGGTTGACTGCTTTTAACTGGCGGAAGTGGCAGAATTAGCCTCTGCCAGTCAGCTCATCCAGTTTGTTGCGCTCGGTTTGCAACTCGCGGGCCAGTTTCTTTTCTTTCTCGTTGGCTTTTGACTTGAAGGTTTTAAACTCTTCTTCCAGCTCGTTATATAACATGGTACGATAAACAGCCTCTTTGCGATAGCCGCCGCTTCGGGCAATAACCATAACAGCAATAGCGCCGACAACCAGTACCAGCCCCCACATAATCATATTGTAGCTGGTTTTTGTCAGGTCCATACCCAAAAAGCTGATCGAGTCAGTTTGTGTAAGAGCCTGGTCTTTGGCTGCTACATCGGCCTGCAGGCCGGTAATGGTTTTAGCTTGTCCGGCGACTTTGTCGTTAGCAGCTTTCAGTTGGTTGCCTACGGCGCGGAGTGTGTCGGTATAATTTTTCCATAGGGCTGCAACAAAAGGCTTTTGGTAGTTATACACTTTGGTAAGTAAATATTGATACTGGCCATAAAGGCTCTTGTCTAACTGAGGTACAGGTTGAGTAGCTACAATGTCAGGCTTAGCGGGTGGTGTTGAAATGGCTGTTGCAGGAACGGCTGCTGCGGCAGCTTTTTTTATACTATCGGCTTTCAACTGTTCGCGATAAGTTTTGGCATAGGTGCCGTAACCATATCTGCTGTAAGGTTTGCCGGTTTTAGGGTTGATGGGAATACTACCCGGCTTAGTTGCAGGTTTTACTATGGTTGCCGGCTTTTTAACAACTGTTTTTTTTACGCTGTCTTGTGCCCGGGCTATGGCTAAATAACCAAACAGCATCAGCAGTAACAACGGTAGTCTCAACATGAAATAGTTCTTCATAATTGTAAAATTATACAATGATATCTTAAAAAAACAGTAAAGGAAGGGTTTTTTACAGGTTTTTGCCATAAACAGGTATCACTTATTTAACCCTTAGTACGCATTTTTGTTGTACTTAGTTATATTAGCAGCATGAATATCGGAATTATAGGCTTGGGCGATATGGGGCGGTTGTATGCTAAGGCTTTTGCGAAGGCAGGCTACACCGTTAGCGGTTGCGATTTGCCGGCCAACAGGCAGCAGTTGGAGCAGGAGCTGTCGCCGTTTAATATCCAGGTTTTGGACAGCGGTAAAGAGGTATCTGAGACCAGCGACCTGATCATTTATTCGGTCGAGGCCGAGCGTATAGCCAAAGTAGTTGCCGAGTATGCCGGGTTTACCAAACCGGGCGCTATTGTAGCCGGGCAGACCTCTGTTAAGACACCTGAGATACTGGCGTTTGAAAAATACCTGCCTCAAAGTACACAGATCATTACTTTTCACGGGATGCATGGCCCGGGGTTTGAGCCTAAGGGGCAAACGCTGATATTGATTCCGCACCGTGCAGACGCCGCTGCGCATCAACGCATGGTTGACCTGTTTACTGCCATAGGTTCTGATATTGTTGAGCTGGCAGACTACCATGAACATGATAAAATAGTTGCCGACACACAGGCCGTAACCCACGTTGGTTTCGAGAGTATGGGTACTGCCTGGAAATCGGCGGGGTTCTTCCCCTGGGAGAATGCTTCGTATATAGGGGGTATAGATAATGTGAAGATACTGACCACCTTGCGTATATTTAGTTACAAGGCGCACGTATATGCGGGTTTGGCAATATTGAACCCATACGCCCGTCAACAGGTGCGGCAGTATGCGGTATCAGAGTCAGAATTGTTTAAGCTGATGATACAGGAGGAGGAAGCCACATTTCGCGAACGCCTTTACCGTGCGCGCGATTTTGTTTTTCATAAAAGCCGCAAGCCTATTATGTTAAATGATAAGGTGATGAAAGAGTTCTCGTTGTCGAAGGATCATGATAAGCAGAAACCAAATTCGCACTTAAGCATTCTAAGCATGGTTGATGCCTGGTATCACCTGGGCGTAAACCCTTACGATAATTTGATCTGCCAGACGCCGCCTTTCCGCCTGCGACTGGGTATTGCCGAATATTTATTTAAGGAGGAAGAATTGCTGGAAGAATCTATCCAGGCGGCGCTTTACGATAAAACTATCCGTGGCGATGACCTGGAGTTTCATTCGGCTGTGCGCGAGTGGTCGGCTATTATTGGGTATGGCGATATGGAAGGTTACAAGAAACACTTCAACGATGTGCAGAAGTTTTTTGATGGCCGGTTAGAAGAGGGTAAGGCCCAAAGTGCAGAGCTGATCAGAAGGTTGATGATGGAGTAACTGTAGTGTATCATGACAGGGTGGTAAAGCTGATACATTTTACGCCCGGCTAAGCGTCCACGCTTAACCAACTTGCTTCGGCAGGTGTCTGCACATTTTAACAGGCAGGAGACGCGAAGCATCTTAACAGGCGGAAGACGCGAAGCATCGCGTCTCTACGACGGCTGGCCAATAATATTATGACGGGTTGTAAAGTCGATCTGGATTTAAGAAGCAATTGCTGATAAATTAGCTTTGCAACGAAGCGTCACTCTCTCAATCTCTCATCCGTATAAGTAATCTCTGTGCGGCCATGCCTAACCGGCTTGCCGTCCCCGTCGACACTTACAAACACAATCTTATCAACAGTAAGGATGGTTTTTTGCGTGATCTTATTACGTACGGCACAGGTCAGGGTAATTGATGTGTGACCAAAATGAGTAGCCTTGATACCCAGCTCAATAATATCGCCCTGGCGGGCAGAGCTTACAAAGTTGATCTCGGACATATACTTGCTGACGCAGCCGTTGGTGCCTAACTGGATAATGCTGTATATGGCAGCTTCTTCATCAATCCAGGCCAGCAGGCGGCCACCAAACAATGTTCCGTGAGCATTCAGGTCTTCGGGTTTTACCCATTTGCGTGTATAGAAATTCATGTGGTACTAAAATATATCGCAAATATACTACTCCTGGGCGTTTTCCAGGTCCTGATCGTCACCGGCTTTGGTCCACTCAACGCGTAAATCATTTATAACTTGTGTCGTGTTGGTAATCTTGGCACGATATTTTACCTGATCGCGGTCGCGAAACTCTTTATATAGCAATAGATATAGTTTACACTCCTGTAAAATTAACTTTGATTTGATATCGGCCAGCGTCTTTTGTTTTTTGGGTAACGATAGCCGGTTCAGCTTTTGGGCAAAACCTTTCAGGGTATCAATTTCGGGAAGCGCTTTATGGTTAAGCAGCATGAGCACAGAATCGTGGCTGACATTATAGTTCCCGTAAAAGTCGCGCTGTAATTCGCCGGACAACCTTTGGCTTTGGCGGGTCAGA
>DATCXS010000193.1:0-2845 GCA_036565645.1 Mucilaginibacter sp. | reverse complement strand
TAAAGAAGCACCGGCTACTGTAGCCAAAACCCCTGCCGCTGGATTGGTATAATTAAGTATGAAAAGCTTCTTAAGATTTAAATCAGGAACATATATTCTATTATTCGCGTTATCTATTCCGAAGCCGGAGCAGAACGAAATACCTGATACAAGTGCATCAAAAATTAAAGAATAATCTGATAACTTATATATTGTTAGATTATTATTATTCGATGATGTAAATAATCTGCCACCTTGCAAGTCTAACCCAATTCGAGTTCCGTTAAATCCTGTAAGACCTGAAATAGTGTAAATTGTTGCATAAGTTGTAAGGTCAAGGATTGTTATTGCCATTCTGGTCATTGCGAACAACCTATTACCCACCTTATCAATGCGTATGTCATATTCCCCTCCGACAGGAATAGTTGTAATTAAAGCGTATGTGGTAGCGTTATAAACTTTAATCGAAGCGTTCGTACCTACATATAGAATATTCGCCGAACTATCTACTGCGACAGTACTTCCTACGAGCGTATTTGATATAACCGCAAATGTGCTAAGGTCAAATATTCTTATAGCTGCTGTAGCAGACACATTGCAGTTGAACAACCTATTTCCGGGCAAATCAACTCTCACAAAGTCGCCAACTCCTGCTAAAACTGTTACTGCACCAGCAAAATTTAACTGCCTGTTATAGGCTAAAATATTGTTTCCGACCTTGGTCACGCTGCTCCCTGTTTTTATTAGATTTGGCATTATCTTACTGCTTTAAATTTGAAAACAATATTGTTGGAACCTGCTGGCGGCGCGGTGATAAACACGATATTAAATCCGGAAATGGAAATGTTGTTGATGTAAAAATGTGCGGCCGCTGCTGCTGTGTTTGGCACAGCAATTACTGCTGTGGGCAAGATGATATTTGCTGAAAATGCGACACTAAAAGTTGTAGCACTTCCATCTCCGCTAAAAGTGGCCGTGCCTGCTGTGTTTGAATCAGAAAAGGCATAGTAAACCCAGCCTAAAAAACCCGATAGAAATTCATATAACCCGGCCACGCCTTTCACCCGGTTTCCGGCGACCGCTGTTGGGTATAAAGCAGCCATTTGAGCACTTGTTTTCACGCCGGTTCCATCGCTCACATCTGGTAAGTATAATTCTATCCAAGTAGTCAATGGTGTTCGCCACCAGGTGTTGGTACCTGAACATTCATACAAATAGCCAGACGAAATTCCGTACACACGCGTGCCAGGCACGCCGGGGGCTGTGGCCTGTCCGGCACTCCAGTTCGCAGCAATTAACGTGGCTTCTGTAGTTGTGCTGTTAATATCAATGAGGTCGTTAATAGCCTGCAAGGCCCCACTGCTATTTGTTGTAATTACTTTATTTGGTGATGTAGGCACTACCTGCACAGCACCAAGTTGCCAAACCGTTCCATCAAAATATAATTCAAAGATTTGACCTGCTGGTATCGCTCCCGCTGGCAATGCTGTAGCAGGCCCTTTATAAATGTTTATTGCGCCAAGTCCATCCGGGTTAAAAGTCGAAGGCCCTGTATTACCATTTACAAATTTTACTTTCACACTCATCCCTTCAGTAATCGCTGTAATGGCCGGTGTAAAAGATGCGGTATAAATGTTCGTTCCAGAAGCCACTGCATAGGGAGCACCAGCGGCACCGCCATTAGATAGCCCCGCCAACTTTGCTTTTTCCGTTGTAGTATAATCTTCTGTTGAAAGCTGCTTGCCTGCAACTTTATCAACCTTATTCCCTAAGGCATTAACAACAGCAGTATCATCATAATTAGTCAATCCTCCCAGCTTCGTTTTTTCATCAGTGGTATAATCTTCTGTTGAAAGCTGCTTGCCTGCAACCGTATCAACCTTATTGGCTAATTCGTCTTCTGTTTTTTGAGAAGAATAAACTTTTACCAATGATGGCGCTGTATCATCAATCACCGCTCCCGCTCCTGTAACGTCATCGAGGGTAGCAAAAGTTCCTGATTTATCCGGCAATTGATAATCCCTATTATCAGTAAGATTATCAGCCTTTATTTTCCCAACAATATCCGTGGCTGCCTGGCCCGCTGCCAAAGAATCCTTTGATATAAGCGGCGCAGTTGTTTTATTCCCTGCCAGTGTTACAGCTTGCAAATTTGGAGTGCCTGGCATCGGCTGTGTTTCCAAATTATTATCAAAACCAATCAGGATGGTTGTCAGTTCCATCCCGCTTTGTAATTGTGGTTTCACAGGCGCAGCGCTCTCTGTTCCCTTCAATACTTTAAAACCGTTAGCATCCAAATAAAATACATCAAACCGGCTCTTGGTATTATCAACGGGGCGTACAATTGTTATTTCAGAATGAGGAGCACTGTAGGCTATTCCTTTAAGAGAATAAACCGTTGCATCTATTTGCAAAACAACATTGGTCCCGTCATCCGATTTTATAGTTACCAACCCTCCTGAAATTACCTGGTTAGGAATGATGCTATTAAGTGTGGTCTGAAGGGTGTTTAAAAAGTTCTGCAAATTCGCCACATCAGCGATGCTTATGCCTTCATCTTTCCACCTTAACCAATCAAACACCTGCGCAAATTGCGCCTGCGTAGGATAGTCTCCCATCTCAAACCATTGCTTACTGGTATCTTTATTTGCCATACTAAAGTTTCACAAGTTTTAAAATAACCCAGAAGGGTTGTAAGTTGTTATGGCCATCCACTACACCATTTGCATTACCGATCTTCACAACGACAGGCGACTGCGGATTTCCACCTTGGCCACCGCCAACGCGCAGATCGTTTTGGAACATATTACCTGTGTAAGCATCACCGCGTGGAATGCTTACCGAATGCGAAAATTCGTTAGCCGTC
>DATCXS010000357.1:0-3228 GCA_036565645.1 Mucilaginibacter sp. | reverse complement strand
AACCTTTTTATAATTGTATTGCGATATAAATTTAGCTACCGTTTTGCATATCAGGCTTTGCTGCTCGGTAGGTTCCAGGTTCTTTGAACCGGGCACTTTGATGAGTGGCGTAGAAGGAGCAGCGTGACAAGCCAGGGCGGCACCTATGGCAAGTACAAAATAAAATCTTTTAAACATGTCTTTTACTAACGTTAATTGGGGTGTTGTTGTTGGGTACATCAATACTTGTGCCTATTATTAATTTTTGCTAATGTAAAAAAAGAGATGGCAAATTTGCCATCTCTTTATATAAGTCTGATAACAAGTAACAATATTACAATAATGTTTTACTGTTTTGTTATTACACTAAGTATTTTACGTAATTGTTATAAACTGCGGGTTAGTTCACGGCAGTTTTAGCAGCGGCAGCCTCAACGGCCTCTGCGTAACGCAGTTCGGCCTTAACGGCAACAATTTTATTGGTTTGTAAGAATTTTATTTTTTTGTCGGCAAGAGCGACATCAACCTGCATGCCTTTTGCGACAGCAAGGTCATGAGCTTCCTGTAAATCAGTCAGCGCTAAAAGCTGCTCGCCGATTGAGTTTTTTATGTCGGCCAACAAATAAAGGTTATCCAATACGTGGCGGGCATTGCCGGACTGTTTGGCTATGGTATTGCTTTGCAGCAGATACCATTTAGCTTCAGAGAAGCGGTTTTGCTGCAGATACAGCACAGCCAGATCGCTAAAGTTATAGCTTGCCTGGTTGTATATCCTGAAACGCATGTTGTGCTTGGCTTCTTTTAAAACTGCATCTTCTTCAACCTCGAGGTTGTAAACAGAGCGCGGCAGCGTTACTTTTTCAAGTTTTGCAGGCGATGTGTCTTTAATGTGAAATTGTACGGAAGTTATAAATGTGGTTGTTAAAACCTCTGGAGACCGTTTTGGCTTGCGTTTCCAGAATTGAGCTGATGCCGTTAAATTTAGGGTAATGAAGACTAAAAAAAGAAAAAATCTCATCAATATCTGTTTGCTTAATTAACTAAGTCCAGTATAACGATATGTTTCAGCAAATATTATACTGCCAATTTATGTATTTATCTTGAGGTTAACAAATATATCGTGAAATTTAAACGGCGGCAGGCAGGCTCAGGAAGAAAGTTGTGCCCTTTCCGATCCCGGTTTCAAACCAGACATTCCCACCGGCGTTCTCGACCGAATTTTTTACGAAGGCTAAGCCCAAACCCGTGCCCGAACTTTTTGTAGTAAAGTTAGGCTCAAATATTTTTTCTTGCATGCCCTCAGGTATCCCATTGCCGTTATCCTTAACCGCTATTCTGATCTGTTTGTCGTTTGTTTGGTAAGTTATTTCCAGCAGGCCCGGCCGTTCAGGCGGCGTGGCCTCAATAGCGTTTTTTAGCAGGTTGTTAAAGCAGCGTAACAGTTGGTCTTTGTCGGCTATTACAAAAAACGGCCTGCCGGGTATCTGATAGTTGATAGTGAAGTTTTCGGTTTGCTTAAATATGGTAACTGCCTGATTGATCGCATCAAATACATCGAATCGTTCAATACGGGTATCGGGCATTTTGGCAAATGCCGAAAACTCTGACGCAATTTGCGATAGACTTTCAATCTGCTCAACAAACGATTTGCTGAAACGTTCAAACTTCTGGTCGAACCTGGGGTCCTTCTCGCGCCATGACTTTTCTAACAACTGCAAGCCTAATTTCAAAGGTGTAAGCGGGTTTTTGATCTCATGAGCCACCTGCTTGGCCATTTCGCGCCAGGCGCTTTCACGCTCAGACTGCGCCAGCCGCGCGGCGCTGGCTTCAAGTGCGGCAATCATGTTGTTGTATTCTTTCACCAATGCACCAATCTCGTCATCGCGGTCCCACTTAATTGGCTCGTTCTTTTTACCGTAAATGGTTTTACTTAAACTTTGCTGGATGAAGTTTAGCGGATTAGTAATCTGACGTGCAATAATTACCGCAAATAAACCTATGGCAATAAAAATGAGCGCGTAGATGTTGATCATGATGTTAAGCAGCGCGCCAATGCGCTCGCCATAATCGGCCTGGTTTGGGAAATAAGGCAATTGCAAATAGGCAATAGTTTCGCCTTTGGTGTTACGTATCGGCGCGTAAACTGTTTTATAATTAAATGAGCCGATCCATTCGTTGTTTACATATTCTGACTGTTTGTCAATACGCAGGTTAATGTATGCTTTGGCATTCATCCGTTTGGCAATCAGCCCATATTCGTAGATACGCGGTTGGGTAGTGATCAGCAAGGAGCCATGGCTGTCAAACAAAACCAGGTCAGACGAGTAGGATGCCGCCAGCGCATCAAAGCTTAGCTGGCTTTGCTCGTTAAAGTGAGCTATATATTTATCAAACAAGCCGTTCTCAAAAGCGTCGGTTATTTTGATGATACGGTCGCGAATCATTTTGTCCTGCTGCGACTGGTATTGCGAGCTGATGGAAATGTAGGTAATTATGCCCACTAAAATCAGCGTAATCACTATGGTAAACACCATCGAAAACTGAATGCGGGTTTTATAAAGTACCTTGTCCAGGGTTATCTTTAGCCCCCATTTTATTTTGTTGTTGGTGATGGTTAATATCTTAATGCGCAACCATGCCCAATTGGCCGCAAATACAATGACGCTAAATGCCAGCAGTATCAGAAAAAAGAAAGTAACCGAAGTAATGCTGTAAAAAAAAGAAGGTTCCTGTTTGCTTACTATGATAACATTGCGTTCGGTGAGTTTGTATATAAGGTGGCTGTAGGCAACCTTGGGCCGGTACCAAACCCCGCTTTCTTTTTCGCTGGTGCGGTAATTGAAGGTTTTAACCGGATACCGGTAATTAGTACGCATTAGCTTATATACGAAGTCGCCACTTTGAGACAGCAGTTTATTATCAGAATAAAATGCGTACGAGTATTTCTTAAAATCGTTTTTATCTTCCAGGCGGCCGTCAGCCAGCAACTCGGGGAAATAATTTGAAGTTTGCAGTGCCTTTGATTTAAGCTCGATGATAATTGACCCCAGGTTTTTATCCTTTTGGATTACAGGTAATATCCCAAAGTAATTCTGGAAACCAAAGGACTCATTTTCGCGGTAAAAGTAGTTAGATACCTTAAGTGAGCTGTACAGTACCATATCCTTGTAGGCTGAAAGCGGATAGTTCTGATTAGCTGACAGGGGTTTTTCGTCGGCATTGTATTCATGTATCTTGAAATCATATTTT
>DATCXS010000380.1:0-10475 GCA_036565645.1 Mucilaginibacter sp. | reverse complement strand
CGTTTATCGCATCGGTATGATAGTAGTTTTTAGGAACGGAGGTAATAGGCTTGGTGCCGCTCACCAAGCTAAATGGGTCAAAATAATCAACCACACCCCAAATAGTACCAAAGTATTTTTCGAATCCGCGGCTGGTTGGATACTGCTCTATCGGCGAAAACTCGGGATACTGTTTATGATGGTCTAACCAGGCCAACTGATCTTTAGGGTCAGGCCGACCATTGGTATTTGACACATGCCATTTGCCCGACATTGCGGTGTGATAACCTGCTGTTTTCAGCACTTCGGCCAAAGTCACTGCATTTTGGGTGATATGGCCCAGGTAACCTGGCTCATCTTCGGCATCAGTCATTTTTCCTATTCCGGCCTGATGGTTATATAAACCAGTTAAGAGCGACGCACGTGTAGGACAGCAACGCGAGGTGTTATAAAAATTGGTAAAACGGATACCATTTTGCGCCAGGTAGTTAATATTTGGCGTATTGATCTCACCCCCATAACAGCCAACATCGCTAAAGCCCATATCATCTGCCAATATAACAATAATGTTTGGTCGCGGAGGTGCAGCTTTGGTTGGTTTCGGTTTAATTTTCCAGGCCAGCAGGGCCGCCAGCGTCACCCCTACTACGGGTAACATTACATACAACTTGTTATATCTCATGTTGATTGTTCTTGCTTGTCGGTCTAAATTTATTATTTATTTGCAAATTACTCAGCTTAATCGTTCTCGCCGCCGTTTTTTGGTTGGCGGGAGAGTGCCTGCATCTCGGTTTCTATACCTTTGTCATTTTGCTGTTTCATAAAGGTATCAAGCTTGCTTTTTAGTGTTGCCTTGATCGAAGCATATTTCGGATCGGATGCCAGATTGGTCAGATCATACGGGTCATTCACCACATCATACAACTCCTCTTCGGGCCGCGTTTGGTAAAATGCAGATCGGCCGGGGTTAGTTTCCTTCCACTCTCTAAAAAAAGGCATACGGACAACCGTATTCTTAAACGTGCCGGCATAGTTCAGGTTATGGATGTACAGGTACTTAGTATCGCGCGCTGACCGGATGGCATAAGCATCACTACCCTGAATGATGCCACGGGTGGTTTCCTGAGCAAATACATAATCGCGCATGTGGTTCTGTTGTCCCAGCAACACTTTTTTAAAGCTTATGCCATCAAAACCCATGTTGCCATTGCCATCTTTTGAGCCGGTGTTGATCTTGGTTGGGTCGCCACCTGCTATATCAATTAATGTGGGGGTGATATCAATATACTCCAGCATAGCCGGGTTGCGGGTGCCGGGTTTTATTTTTCCGGGCCATTTGGCAATAAAGCCTGAATGCAGGCCCTGATCATACAAAGTCCACTTTGAAAACGGGAAGGAGTTGCCCTGCTCGGTAGCAAACATAATAATGGTATTGTCCTTTTGGCCAGTACGATCAATGATATTAAGGCACACACCAATCAAACTATCCAGGTAAGTTATTTCGGCAAAGTATTTTGCCATGCGCTTGCGGGTTAGCTTGGTATCAACCATATTAGGCCCCAGTTTTACTTTGGCAGGGTCGTAAGCCGACTGGTTGCCGCGGGTATACGGCTCATGCGGCTGGTTGCTGGTAAACATCAAAAAGAAAGGCTTCCCTGTCGATTGCTTTGCCTTAAGGTAAGCCTCGGCCTTGCTTAGGTCGACATCGATGCCTCTTCCATCGTCATGATCCCGTCCGCCCAGAAAATCAAACGGATAAGATTCTGCAGGCGCATAGTGTCTTTTACCAATAATAGCCGCGTTATAACCCAACTGCTGCATATAAAAAGGCAAGGTTTTGATGCCTTTATAAATCATGGTGTGATTAGGATAAGCACCGCTACGCACCGGGCCAAGCCCGGTTAACAACGACTGCCGCGTAGGAGAACACACCGGCACCATATTGAACATATTATCCAGACAAACACCCTCGCTGGCCAATTTATCCATATTAGGCGTATGCACCTGTTTACTGCCGTAGGGCCCAATATCGATCATGGTCAGATCATCGGCCATAATGAATACAATGTTGGGTTTGCGCGGTTTTGCTTTTGGCGCTTTATGTGTCCAGCTTATCAGCGCTACTGTTGCTGCCGCGGCAGTAAGCATAGTGGCGTATATCTTAAATCTGTTCATAACTTAAAGTTGCGCAATTTTGGTTAGAGAGACCTATAATAGCTACTAAGTTTTTACAAATAATGTTACTTTAAATGGGGAATGGTTTTCCACCAGGCCATCAGTTTAACTTTTAGTTCGTCTACTTTTTTAGGCTCCTGTGCAGCGACATTGTTTGTTTCCTTTTTGTCTTTCAGGATGTCATATAACTGAATATCGCTGCCATCACTGTTCATCAACAGTTTCCACTCGCCCGAGCGTACAGCCAGGTTAGGGCTTTTGTCGATAGGTCGGGGGTAATTAAAGGCGATGTTGTTACGGCCATATTCCCAAAACAGATCTTTACCCCTTAACGATGGCTTGCCCAGCAATACACTGCCACGATCCATGCCATCACCTTTATAGTCAGCCGGTAGTTTGATGCCGGCAAATTTGGTAAGTGTCGGTACCAGGTCAATCGAGCATAATTCTGAGCTTTCATCAATGGTACCTGCCGGTATGTGCCCCGGCCAACTGATGATAAACGGCATACGTGTACCGCCTTCATACAGCGATAACTTTGAACCTCGCAGCCCCATTGCCCGGCTGCCTCTGAAACTTGGCAGCGGACCATTGTCGCTGGTAAAGATCACGATAGTGTTTTTGTCCAGGCCCATTGCTTTCAATCCATCCAACAGGCGGCCTATCTGCACATCATATTCTTTCAAAACCAATTTAAAGGCGGCTTCCTCTTCCGGGTTCATCGGAAATTTGCCGGTATATTCGTGTTCTACACGTGGCACCCAGGGGGTATGCACATCGTCAGGCCAAAGATTAACAAAGCAAGGCTGACCTTTGTGCCGCTTCATAAAATCAAGAGTCTTGTCCACAAAGTATTTGGTACGGTCCCACCTTTTAATACTGTCTTTTTTAGACCAGATCCAGTTAGTAGCCGTCAGCAGCGGATCAGGGTCAGGGCTTTCGTAGGTGCTGTTGTGCTCGTCGAAACCATATTTTTCAAAGCCGGGCGCGTTCTTTACATCGCGGCCGCCGCCCATGTGCCATTTGCCAAAGTGTCCGGTGGCATAACCGGCGTTTTTAAACATACGTGCAATTGAGGGCGCTTTAGGGTCGAGCCAATCAGCCTGTTCGGCATTTTTGTTGTGCTTGCGGTTATCTAAATAGGTCGAAAAGTTCCAGCGCGCCGGGTTCATCCCGGTAAGCATCCCCACCCGCGATGGCGAGCAGATAGGCGCTGCACTATAATATTGCGTAAACTTGCGGCCGTTAGCCGCTATGCGGTCGATATTAGGCGTTGGGACAAAGTTGCCGCCAAAACAGCCAACGTCGCTGAAACCCATATCATCAGTTAAAATAATAATGATATTGGGGCGTTCTGCTGCAACATGGGGCTTGGGCTTAAATCCAACCGATATAACAAAAACAATACAGGTAAGCACGAGCCCGGCATACAGACTTAGTCTTTTCATAGCATTAAATAGATTTTTATTGGTTTAGCCCTTAGGCGTTTGGCTAAGTTAGTTATTGTTCTTCAAAAGTTGCAGCAATTTAACCGCTTGTATCGCAGCTGTTACATCATGCACCCTTAAAATACAGGCACCTTTAACAAGGGCAATGGTATTTAACACTGTAGTGCCGTTCAGGGCCTCTTCGGCAGTGGTGTTTAGTTGAGCGTAAATCATACGCTTACGGGATACGCCAACCAATAACGGCAACTGTAGCGCCTGAAACTCTTCTAACCTGTTTAATAGCGCATAGCCATGTTCCGGTTTTTTGGCAAATCCAAAGCCGGGATCCAGGATCACGTCGGTGACTCCAAGGGCTTTTAGCTGCCGATATTTTGCAGTAAAATAATCGAACACCTCGTCAAAGACATTATCATAAACTGCGAGCTGATTCATAGTTTTGGGATTACCCTTCATGTGCATCAGGATGTAAGGGGCCTTTAACTTGGCGACAGTAGCAAACATGTCTTTATCCAATTCTCCGCCTGAAATATCATTGATGATATGCGCGCCGGCTTGAATAGCAGCCCCGGCAACCCGGCTTCTGAAAGTGTCTATCGATAAAACAGCATGGGGGAATGTTTTAAGTATGGCCTCTACAACCGGCAATAGCCGGTCAGTTTCTTGCTGCACTGAAATATCATCGGCATTGGGGCGGGAAGAGTATGCCCCCAGATCAAGAAAGGCAGCACCCTCGCTCAGCATTCTTTCGGCCTGTTGCAGAGCATCAGTCACCGCAGGCTGGCGGCTTCCGGCATAGAAAGAATCGGGCGTGAGGTTAATTATGCCCATTACTTTTGGTGCGCTCAAATCAATGAGTTTACCCCTTGCATTAAGCGTTACCTTTTTATGAAAAAATGTATCTTTAGCCATTCATCTGTGCTGCTCTTTTTATATGGTCAGCGCGTATAGAAATATAACAGGTCAAATTTACAACTATAATCTTCAGTTTTGAATAACACAACAACCGAATACGATGCAGTAATTAATGTTTGCAAGGATCTTTTCATGAAAAAAACGCATGATTATGGTACTGCATGGCGCATATTACGCTCAGCATCCATAACCGACCAGATCTTTATTAAAGCGCAGCGTATCCGCACTTTAGAAGAAAAAAAGGTCTCAAAGGTTGACGAGGATATAACCGGAGAATATGTCGGTATTGTAAATTATTGTGTTATTGCTATGATGCAGTTGGAGTGCGATGCCGATACGCCTGTCGAGTTAGAGCCGGGGCACGTTGATAAACTGTTTGACGAAAAGGTAAATGAGACCAAAGACCTGATGTTTGCCAAAAACCATGATTATGGCGAGGCATGGCGCGATATGCGCATCAGCTCATTAACTGATTTAATTTTAATGAAACTATTGCGTGTAAAACAGATAGAGGATAATGAGGGTGTCACCCTGGCATCCGAGGGAATAAAAGCGAACTACCAGGATATTTTAAATTACTCGGTATTTGCCTTGATTAAATTGGGCGTAAAATGAAAAATTGGTTTTTATGGTTTTGTCGTATTGGCGTAGGCTTACTGTTTATTTTTTCGGGGCTTATTAAGGCTAATGACCCGCTGGGGTTTTCGTATAAACTTGAAGAGTATTTCGAGGTTTTTCATATCATGTTTCTGAGCGATCTGGCCGTGTGCTTTGCCATTTTGCTTTGCGCTATGGAAATGGTACTGGGCTTTGCCTTACTTATAGGCGTACGCTCAAAACAAGTAGCCTGGGGGCTGTTGCTACTCATCATCTTCTTTGCCTTCCTAACCTTTTATTCGGCAGCCTTTAAAGTGGTACAAACCTGTGGCTGTTTTGGCGATGCTATTCCGCTTACGCCCTGGCAATCGTTTAGTAAAGATTTGGTGCTGCTACTGCTCATTATCGTTATCTTTAAAAATAAAGAGCAGATCAAACCAATTTTTGCAGCTAAAACCGGTGAGCGCTTATTGCTGCTGTCGGTAGCCTTGTCTGTAGGTTTTGGGTTTTTCACCTATAGCTTTTTGCCGATTGTCGACTTTTTGCCATACAAGGTAGGTGCAAACATTCCAGACGAAATGAAAACGCCGCCGGGTGCTATGCCCGATCAATTTGAACTGACGTATCAGTTGAAAAACAAAAAGAGCGGCGAAACTAAAAGCATGACCGATAAGGAGTACCTGCAAACAGGTATCTGGAAAGATAATAACTGGGAAATAGTTGGCGACCCTGAAAGTAAGCTGATCAAAAAAGGCTTTACACCAAAAATTGTCGACCTGGCTATTAATGACGCCCAACGTAATGACTATACCAAAGAATTGCTGAATAATCCATTTTATAGCCTTTGGATAGTAGCCTATGATCTGAAAAAAACCAACCCGGTAGCCATTAACCGGCTGAATGCATTGGCTGTTAATTTGACCGCCAACTTTAACATACGTACTATTTTACTTACGTCGGCCTCGCCGGCTGAGGCTACGGCTTTCGCCACGAAATATCATTTAATCAGTGAGATATTTTATGCCGATGGCGTTCCGCTGAAAGAGATGATACGCTCAAACCCCGGTATAATGCTGATCAAAAACGGCACCATTGTCAACAAATGGCATTACCATACTATGCCCGACTATGACCACCTGGTGAAAGCATATTTGCAGAAACAATGACCCGCTACTTTATCAGTAAGTTCTTTGATGGCTTATCCGCGATGCTGAAATGGGCGCCATATTGTTTATTGCTTTTATTTTTATGTGATCAATATTATGGTTGATGTTGTTTATGTTTGGATTGACCTGAGAGTAAATTAAGATGAGCATTTTTTTTATAGGATTTATGGGCTGCGGCAAAACCACCTGGGGCCGCAAATTAGCTAACTATTTAGGCTATCAGTTTATTGACCTTGACCATATCTTGGAAGCTAAAGCAGGCATGCCCATAGCCGAATATTTCGCCCAATATGGCCAGGATGCCTTCAGGCAATTGGAATCGCAAGTATTGAAAGAAACCGAATATCCTGCAAATGCCATCGTTTCTACAGGTGGTGGGTTGCCGTGTTTTTTTGACAACCTGGAGTGGATGAACGCCAACGGGCAAACGCTATATATTAAACTCACTCCGCAAACCTTAGCCGAAAGGCTGGATAAAGGGAAAACAACCCGGCCGCTTATAGCCGGCAAACATGGCGAAGAATTAGTGACCTTTATTGCCGGGAAACTGGCCGAACGTGAAGGCTTTTACAATCAGGCTACTCATATTGTGAATGGCATTGATATGTCTGTTGAAATGCTGGCCGATGTTATATCGGCCAGAGCATCGCAATAAATATATAGAGAGACTAATTAGGCGGCTGCTAAGCTTAACAAAGCGTTTGACAATTGTTGCTTGTTCACAGGTTTAACCAGGTAAGCAAGTGGTTGTGTTAACATTGCCTGTTGCATCAGATACGAATCGGTAATGGAGGATTGATAGATCACTGGTATGTTCAGGTTTTCTTTAACATAAATCCCCAGATCAATACCATTCTTTTTACCACTTAGCATGATATCCGTAATCACCATATCAACATTGATATGCGTAAGTATTGACACTGCATCCTCGTATGAAGCTGATATCCCTGCCACCGAATGCCCCATCCGCGTAACCATCTGTTTAAGCGAGGCTGCGATGATAGAACAATCTTCGACGATGTAAATTTTTAATTTCATAGATATTGAGCTAACCATAGACGCAGCTTTTTGATAATTACAGACAACCGCGCCTTCGGTTAACTTAGGTTTGGTAAAATTAAAAGATTTGTGTATTGTCCGGCTTTGGTTGAGGGGGACAAATAATGGACAAATAACCGCCAAAATTTTTGACCGGTGGAATATATGTTAGCCCTGCAATGCGGATAAGTGATCCGCGTGTGTAGGTGTATCAGTTGGATCACTTTAAAAAGTTAACTTATTTAATATCAGCTAATTAAGATATAAATATTTGAAAAGCGGATCACTTTGGATCACGTTTTATGACTTTTAGGTCAGGATTGTGGATCATTGTTTTTTTATGGATTGACCAAATTGCTAACCGGGGATTTCAAATCCCCGGATAATAAAGTCCAGGATTAAAAATCCGGACTAACGTTGGCGGATTGTCCGAATTGCTAAATCAGGGGATTTCAAATCCGCTGATAATAAAGTCCAGGACTTAAAATCACGAGTGTTCGGAAGATTAAAAAAGGGCTGTCATACAGAGGCTCTCGAAGCATGCGGGCAAAGGTCTTTACGCTCGCCCTTCAGTGCCTGCCAATGACAAGTCTCTAATTCGCTTATCATCCTGAGCGATAGTTAAGGATCTATATGAGCGATGATTACGTATAAGATATTTCGCTATCGCTCAATATGACAAGCGTGTTGCCAATGACAAGTATATAACTTCAGTTTTTACAGTTTGAACTTTAGAGCGATTGCCTTGACAGCACAGGGCCACAACTGGATAATCCGTATAAAATGCTTATAATTGGAGCTGCAAACTGACAAGGCATTATAACGCAAATTCTCCGTATGATAAAGCATGTGTTACTAAGGTTGAAAGGATCGCTGGATATCTGGTTTAACTTTTATGTGTTGAAGAAAAGAAAGCTGGCTATCGGCTCATCGAAAGTTAAGCTGGGCAAGGGGTGGATCTTGTCTGAATATGATGCCCTTGATGCCAGCAAAGCGTCCGACTGGCAACGGCTTTTTGGAGATGGCCGCTTAACCAATATCCTGGCTGAACATGTGTGGGAGCATATCCCCGACGAAGAAACCCGCCTGTCGAACCAAAACTGTTACGATTGGCTGGCAAAAGGCGGCAGGATACGTATTGCTGTACCAGACGGCAATAACCCTGACAAAGAATATATTGAATGGGTGCGCGTAGGCGGCAGTGGCATTGGTGCCGATGACCATAAGATATTATATACCTATGATGTGATGAAAAACCGCCTGGAAAAAGCAGGTTTCAGGGTTGAGTTACTGGAGTACTGGGATGAAAATGGCCAGTTCCATTATACAGACTGGACGCTTGACGGCGGCAAGATCAACCGGTCGCGCAGGTATGACCCTCGTAATCAGGATGGTAAACTGGGTTATACGTCATTGATCGTTGAAGGCGTAAAAGATTAAATTTTCTGTTCGCCGTAGATCTTTTCTTTGAGCAGGGCAATGTCCTGGGCCATTTGCTTGTTTTGTTTGTGCAGCTTTGAGGCTACTACACTCAGGTGCAGCAGATATACCAATATGGCAAATATACAGGCCGTAAATACCAGGTTGGGCGCCTCATATACCCCGAAAAGCCCCGACATAACCTCTAAACCCCCTCGCCAGAACGAGAAAACTACCAGGATCAACGTGCAAACGCACCAGACAATGCTATACTCTTCGCGCAGCTTGCCTTTGATGATGAGCCTGGCGATATAGAGCAGGAATAATAAACTAATGATGATGGTGATGATCTGTATGCGGGCCATAATTACTGGATTTTGCGTATCGCCGAAAAAAACATGGCGATGGTAACTTTTATACAATAATACAAAGAAGTAAAATTACGGATAGACGATTTGCCTGCGGAACGCCCGGCCATGACTACGGGTGTTTCATGGATACTCAATCCTGCCCTGGCAAAGTATACCAGCGACTCGGGTTCAGGGTAATCATCCGGGTAATAGTTTGCCGCTAAGGCGATGGCTTTTCGGTCGAACAGGCGATAGCCCGATGTGCTGTCAAAAATCTGCTTGCCGGTAAAAAACCGGTTAAGCCGGTAAAAATAACCGATACCCAACCTGCGTGTAAACGACGATTGAAATCCCTGCCTTTCAATAAATCTCGACCCAATCACCAGGTTGGCATTGGTAGTTTCGCGACAGTTTAACAGTTTGATCAACTCTGCGGGCGGATGCTGGCCGTCGCCATCCATTTGTATGGACAGATCGTAATTGTTAGCAAAGGCATACAGTAAGCCGCTTTGTACAGCACCGCCTATACCCAGGTTTATAGGCAGATCGAGCACTTTAACATGATGTTGCCGGGCAATGGCGGCCGTATTGTCAACAGAGCAATCGTTTACTATAAGCGGCGTAATGTCATAGTCCGGCAGGCTCAGCTCAGCTAAACCTGCCAGCAAGTTGGGCAATGATGCTTCCTCATTATAGCACGGGATGATGATTAAGAGTTTTTGCACCATAGCATTTCGTCGGTTAAAAATAGCGATTATGGTTCAGTAGGATGCTGTATAAATAAAATGCCCCATCGGTATGTCGACCGTATGAGGCATTTTTTAGACGAATCGCGTCTACTTGCGCTTGCCGTTCATTTCTATTTCCCTATCCATTTCCAGCATGTCTACAGGTTGCGAGTAATCGCCCAGCAGGTGCTGAACAAAGTAGTCGGCCTTGCGCCAGAAAAAGTATTCGGTCATGTCGCCATAGGCATGTCTTTGGCCTGGCAGCAGCACAAAATCAAAACGTTTGTTGGCTTTAATCAGCGCATTGATAACACGGATGCTGTTAGCAGGATTTACATTGTTATCAATATCGCCGGTTGACAGCATCAAATTACCTTTCAGGTTTTTGGCGATGTCGGGGTTTTTATCAATGGTATATTTGAAAGTCGTATCGCCTTTTGCGGTTACTACTTCTTTAACGCCATTGTGCTTTTCGCTCCACCAGCGGTTATATATACTATTATCATGGTTGCCTGATTCGGATACGGCTACCTTAAAAAAATCGGGATAAACCAGCATAGCCGCGCAGCTCATAAAACCACCGCCCGAGTGGCCGGTAATACCCACTTTGTTAATGTCGATAAACGGATAGCGGTTTGCCAATTGCTCAACAGCAGCTTTTTT
>DATCXS010000179.1:0-11907 GCA_036565645.1 Mucilaginibacter sp. | reverse complement strand
CGGATGGCCGTGTGTTTTTTATTGAACGCTCAGGAAACTTTTTTGCCTACACCCCTTCAACCAAACAAACCGAATTGGTGCACAGGTTTGATGTTAAAGCGGTCGATAAAATATTGCAGGGGATGCTGGGCATGACTATCGACCCTGATTTCACTACTAACAACTATATCTATTTTTACTATTCCACCGCAAAAGGCGACGGCCTGGTGAACCGCCTTTCACGCTTTACCATCAGCAAAACCAATGTGCTTAACTTTGCTTCAGAGAAAGATTTGCTTGACGTTCCGCTGGATGCCGAAGTAAGCGCACACTCTGGCGGTGGTATGGATTGGGATAAATATAAAAATCTGTACCTGTCTACCGGCGACAATACCGTTCCCTTTGAATCAGAAGGCTACGCTCCTATTGATCAGCGTGCCGGTCGTTATACTTTTGATGCCGAGCGTTCGGCCGGTAATACTAACGACCTGCGCGGCAAAGTACTGCGGATCCATCCGGAACCAAACGGCACCTATACTATTCCTGCCGGGAACCTTTTTCCTAAGGGAATGGACAAAACACGCCCCGAAATTTATGTAATGGGCTGCCGTAACCCGTACAGGCTATCAGTAGATAAAGTAACCTCTACTCTTTATTGGGGCGAGGTTGGCCCGGATGCCGGCACTAATGGCAAACAGGGCCCGCGCGGTTATGACGAAATAAACCAGGCTAAAAAAGCGGGCAACTTTGGCTGGCCATTTTTTGTTGGCGACAGCAAACCTTATAATAAATATGACTTTACTACAAAGGTAATTGGTGAGCTTTATGATGTAAATGCGCCCGAAAATACATCGCCAAATAATACCGGCTTAAAAATATTGCCACCGGCTACCAAAGCATTGGTTTGGTTCCCGTATGATACCTCGCCTGAGTTTCCGGAACTGGGTAAGGGCGGTCGCTGTATTATTAGCGGCCCTGTTTATCATTACAATGCGGCCTTAAAATCAAAAACTAAATTTCCGGCTTATTATGACAAGGTTTTGTTTGTGGGCGATTACATGCGCAGCTGGATTTTTGGTGTGCGGATGGATGAAAATCTGAATTATAAAGCCCTGGACCAACTCATGGAAACCAATGGCGATTTCCGCCGGCCTATCGACATAAAATTTGGACCTGAAGGTTCGATGTATGTTTTAGAATATGGCTCGGCTTACGGGTTAGATAATCCCGATGCCCGCCTGGTTCGTGTAGATTATAATGGCGGCAACCGTGCACCGGTAGCCAAAATAGCTACACAGGATACCATAGGCCTGATACCGTACAAAGTGGCTCTGAATCAAAAAAGCTATGATTACGATGCTGATGATATTTTGAGCTACCGATGGACGTTGAATGGCAAAACTGTGATTTCGACAGCCAAAAGTCTTAACTATACTTTCCGTAAAAATGGTGTTTACAGGCTTACTTTAAGAGTTACCGATAAAGCAGGCAAAAGTTCGACCGATACTAAGCTGATAAAAGTTGGTAATACATTACCGCAGGTTGTTATTAATACTAAGGGTAACAGCAGCTTTTTCTTTCCCGGCGAGGAAACGCTTGGTTACAGCGTGGCTATAAAAGACCGCGAGGATAAAACAATCGACCCCAAAAGGGTTAAGGTACGCCTTGATTATATTGCGCGGGTAGAGAACAGTCAAAATCTGGTAGGCCACCAGCAAATTACGCCGACATATAACTATGGCAAATCATTAATGGCTAAAAGCGATTGTAAGGCTTGCCACGCAATAAATACTAAAGTACTGGGCCCCGCATTTGTTGATGTAGCTAAACGTTATAAAGATGACAAAGAAGCCGTTGATAAGCTGTCTACCAAGATTATTAAAGGCGGTAACGGTGTTTGGGGCGAACATGCCATGAGCGCACATCCGCAGTTCAGCAAAGACGATGCATCAGAGATTGTTAAATATATCCTTACCCTAAATGATACTAAGGTCGTTGCTTCTTTGCCCCGGCAAGGAAACGTGACACTGAAAGATCACCTTGCTAACAATAACGAAGGCAGGTATATACTGACGGCTTCATACACTGATAAAGGCGGTGCTATTACACCGTTAACCACAACTGAATCGCTGGTGTTGCGTCCGGCTAAAGTAAAACCTGAAAGCGCTGATAAGTTCAATAATTTAGAACATTACAACCACGTCCTGTTTGCGTCTAATAATAATGGTTACTTTATGCTGAAAGATGTAGATCTGAGGCAAATTGGTCAGCTAACTTATAACTATTACTCAAAAGGGCTGAAAGGCACCATTGAGGTACATACTGACTCAGCAGATGGCCCGGTGATCAGTACGTTGAATTTCACCCCAACCGATCAGAAAACAGCGACGGAGCAAACTACATCCCTAACTGCGCCGGACAGCAAACATGACCTTTATTTTGTATTTACCAAATCGCCAGGATCGGCCAAAGGCAATATCGCTGTTGATTGGGTTAACTTTGAAAAAGTTAAATAGATCATTTAGTTAATTACCCTCAAAAGCAAGCCCCTGGAATGTAATATTCAGGGGCTTATTTATTTTAAAATCTTGTTTCACCAATCTTGTTTCAACACAGTGATTTAAACTTCTACTTCTGGACAACCGGCCAGCCATTAACCCAATTAAGCTTGTTAATACCCAGGCGCTCATAGGTAGTGGTGTAGGCATGATAGGCCATGTAGTCTACTCCATCAAAAGTCTCAACCGAGTTATGGCCACGGGCATAGAAAGTCTTTTCAGGTCCGGGATCGCAGCCCAATACCAGCGTACCGCCACCTTTGGCCATGTCTACTCCATCTTTGTCCAGGTAAGGCCCGGTTATTTGCTTTGACCTACCTACCCTGATATTGTAGGTACTCTTCGGCCCCATACAACAGCCATCCCACGACGCAAACAGGTAATAGTAGTCGCCCTTCTTAAATACAAATGGCGCCTCTATCTCGCCGTTGCCCGGTTCCGGGTCGGTGTAATTGTAATCGCGCGGACGGCTGGCTATGGTATGCCATTCCTGTGGCTCGGCAACAGTCTTCAGGTCGGGATTCAGCTTAACCATTTTCAGACCATCCCAATGCGAGCCAAAGCTTAGCCACGCCGTACCGTTCTCATCAACCGCCAGGTTAGGGTCAATAGCATTCCAGTCATCCCGCCCGGTTACTGATTGCATTACCATACCACCGTCAACCCACTTATAATCTTTAGATTTTGGGTCGAGCGTCTTATTGGTAGCCACACCAATCACCGATGTATTCTTGCCAAAAATGGAAGTGGCATAGTATAAATACCATAGGCCGTTACGATAACTTAGATCAGGTGCCCAAAACCCCAACCCTCTGAAGCTCGGCAGCTTCTGCGCCACCCAGGCCGGTGCTACAGAAAACACGGACGGTAGCTTAGTCCAGGTCTTCATATCCTTAGACGCCCAAACCTGTATGCCGCCTCCGGTAAAGTATACATAATAGGTATCGCCCTCTTTGGCCATGCAAGGGTCGCGCACGCCGGGATCGGTGGTAACATCGCCAACCTGAAAACGGCTGCGGTTACGGTTATTATTCGATTGCTGAGCTTTTACAGCAATAGTGCATCCCAGCATCAGGGCAATAATTAGTTTAGCTTTCATATTCGGTTTAATATTGATTTGGCCTTACCAAGCCAAATATTGACTTAAATTAGCTCATTACTGATAATTATGATAAATTTAGCGGTAATATTTGCGTTACTTAAATACAAGGGCAGTCAATTATGGCAAGGTACAGATCAATGATGTTATTTAGCGCGACGTTGTGTTGGCTATGTTTAAATTATAGCACAACCTTTGGACAAAACATAAAACCTGCCGTAAACGATGCATTGTTGCCTGCTACATCCGTGCGTCTGAATGGCTATCTGGCAGACAAACTGAACAGCGACATTGACAACCGCTTGTTAGCCCAGGATGTCGACCGGCTTATTACCCCTTTCAAGTTAGAGAACCGCACCGAGACCAACTTATGGCAAAGCGAGTTTTGGGGCAAATGGTTCACGTCAGTTGCCCTTGCTTATCGCTACCATCCTGACCCACGATTAAAAGCTACGCTTGATCATGCTGTCGCGGGCCTCATCGCCACCCAAACACCCGACGGCTATATAGGTAACTATGCCGCGGCGCATAGATTAGAAGGCTGGGATATATGGGGACGCAAATATTGCATGTTGGGTTTGCTGGCCTATTACGATATTACCAAAGACAAAAAGAGTCTTACCGCCGCTGCCCGTGTAGCAGATAACCTGATTGATGATCTCAATAAAAAAGACGGCATCATAGTAACCAAAGGTAACTACAGAGGAATGGCAGCATCGTCAGTACTGGAGCCAATATGCTTATTATATAACCGCACCGGCAACAAAAAGTATCTGGACTTTGCCAAAGAGATTGTACGTCAGTGGGAGACGCCTCAAGGCCCCCAACTTATCAGCAAAGCTACTGTAAATGTTGCCGAACGTTTCCCAAAACCTAAGAACTGGTATAGCCCCGAGCAGGGACAAAAGGCTTACGAAATGATGTCGTGCTATGAGGGCTTGTTGGAATTATACCGCATCACCGGAAATAAGACTTATCGAAAAGCTGTCGAAGATGTGTGGGACAATATCAAGAAAACCGAAATAGACATTGCCGGATCGGGCGCTTCTACCGAGATGTGGTTCGGAGGCAAAGCGTTAGAGAACACACCCATAAACCACTTTCAGGAAACCTGCGTCACTGTTACCTGGCTCAAACTTACCCAGCAATTGTTACGCCTTACCGGCGACGCTAAATACGCTGATGAAGCCGAACGAACCTACTACAACGCGTTATTAAGCGCGATGAGCAAACGGGGCGCTGAATGGGCCAAATATACACCGCTAAATGGTCAGCGCCTGCCAGGAAGTGAGCAATGCGGCATGGGTTTGAATTGCTGTATAGCGAACGGCCCGCGTGGTTTATTCGCTATCCCGCTATTTATGGTGATGGAGGATACAGAAGGTTTACAGGTAAATTATTTTGCTGATGGGTCATTTAAATTAGCATCGCCCAAAGGTCAGGCTATAACATTAACTCAGCACACCGACTATCCTAAATCCGGTTTAATTAATATCGACGTCAATCTTCCAAAAACCGAGGATATGACTATAAATATCCGTATCCCTGCGTGGAGTGCTAAAAGCAAACTCAGTGTAAACGGCGCAGAAATAACCAGCCTGCAACCCGGCGAATACGCCAAAATAAAACGCACCTGGAAAACCGGAGATAAAATAACGTTGCAACTGGATATGCGCGGACGGCTTATCCAAACGGGCACCTCTTTACAAAGCGCCGCTATAATGCGTGGGCCGACAGTGCTGGCGCGCGACACACGTTTTGAAGGCACCAATATATCAGCCGTTATGCGGCCGGTTGCTGACAAGAGCGGATACATTCAGCTCACTAATTTGGCGAATAACACCGGCGACGATATACTGGTGCTATGCAAAGCCAAATTCATCCCCGAATCGTACACCGAAGCAGCCAAAGGTCCGGTTGATATTACCCTGTGCGATTACGCATCTGCAGGCAACGGTAACCAAAGCTCATTCTATGCGGTTTGGTGGCCGCAATTACTTCGTCCCAGCGAAAATTAGATTTAAGCAAGCCCATGAAACCCATATTAAGAAAAGTCGATAGCGGTAATAATTCATTCAGTATCAGAGAGGATATTTATCCCTTTCTGTACAATCACTGGCATTATCATCCCGAGATCGAGCTTACCTATATCCGCAAAGGCACCGGCGTCAGGTTGGTTGGCGACAGCATGGCTCCTTTTGAGGATGGCGACCTGATCTTGTTAGGCTCAAACCTGCCGCACATGTGGCGCAGCGATTCCATCTATTTTAAAAATATCCCGACCTTAAATATCGAAGCTATAGCTATCCATTTTAGGGAAGACTTTTGGGGTGCCGGGTTTATGCAATTGCCCGAGTTAAGGCTGATCAAGGAAATGCTTGACCTGTCTAAACGTGGTTTACAAATAACCGGCGAAACCCGCGACTACGTGATCAGGGCGATGGAAGAGAACCTGCATGTAACCGGCCCAAAGCGTATTGAATTTTTACTGGGGATATTAGACATGGTAAGTCGCAGCGGTGAATACACGCTATTGGCAACGCCCGGCTTTAATAAAACTTATGACCTGACTACAACCGATAAGATCAACCTTATCTATACGTATACCTTCAACAACTTTAAAAACAACATCTCTATAAAAGAAGCTGCCGAGGCTGCCAGCTTAAGCCCGAACTCGTTCTGCCGTTATTTTAAAACGCGAACTCTTAAAACTTACTGGCAGTTTTTGCTGGAGATAAGAATAGGATATGCCTGTAAATTATTGATAGAGAACCAGAAATCAGTATCGCAGATCTGCTATGAGTGTGGTTTTAATAACCTGTCAAATTTTAACAGGCAGTTTAAGTCGCTGTTAAAGATTACGCCTTTGCAATACGCTAAATCATACACCGTACACGTAATGCACTTATAGCTCTGCGGCGGATGTGCAGGTATGCGGATATGCAAATAGTTATGATACAATGAACCTGTTAACGATAGGCCGCATATCTGCACATTTGCACATCCGCAAAACATCTTCAATTATTTAAACACAGTCTCCACATCGGCTAAGTTAACGCCTAATACTTTTTGGGCGATGGCATTTAAGCCCGCTTTATCGCCGGTAAAATGAAATACTTTATGCTTATGCTCTAATTTAGCACCCGGTTTCAGGAACGCAGCCGGCGAAACACTCTCAATTTCATAAAATGGCCCCATCTGGCTGCCGTCGGCAAGCGGACCGTCGTTATAAGCATTTACTGCATCACCACTTAATGGATCACGGTCTGTACGCCATTCCTGGTTCAGGTAAAGCCCATTGTTATCAATATCAAATTTGGCAATAGTCAGCACATTATTAGTTGCGTCATAACTACCAATAACCGGCATGGCTCTTTTAGGGGTAATACCCAATTTGCCGCGCGATTTACCATCAGCTTTGAAATAAAGCACGTTGTTTTTGTAAACTATTCTGTCCGCAGGAATTTGTCCGAAGTAATCAGTAGTAGCTATCTTTTCGGTTTTTGCATTGTTATACGGGATAATGATCACCACTTTCGGCGATGGCGTAAACATATCTAAGTTCCACATACATGGCGCGCCTGTGGTTTGGGTCCATTCTATGTTACCGGCGTTCGTCAACGTGTTGTCAGCCTGAAAACCTACTGCTTTTACCTCAGGAGTTAATTTAATACCTAAAGCGCCTTCAATGCCAGCGTTATCTAATAAGGTGATATCACGATCAATCTTGATCTTTAATTGAGTACCTGCATAGTTTTGCAGATCCATATCTTTGGTCATGGCTACCTTTTTGTCATCGGCAGATACTACCTTCCAAGCCTCTGTATCAAAAGCCTTTGGCGTATGCCATTCAGGGAACTCCATCTTAGCGCCCGGCTTAAAGAATAGGGAAAACTTACCACCCTCCGGGCCTAACCATAGGCGGTTTTCGCTACCATAGGCATTCATGTGCGAGTCGGTATCGGCTTTAAAGGTTTTGTAGTTGATCCAACCAAAACTGCGCCCGTTCAAACCGTCAGCAGTCGAAGTAAATACTTTGCCTTGATATTTTGCCGAAACAATAACTTGTGCCGCACCATCCGCACTTTTTAATACCAATACACTATCGTTCTTTTTCAGGAAATCAAGGTCATATCCGTATGTTCCGTGTTTATAGCTGGTTGTGGTGTCGCTTTCAGCGGTCTCTGTTTTACTATTCGACTGGCACGATGCGAAAATTGCAGCGAAAGCAATCACTGCATAATTCAATTTTAATTTATTGCTCATCATTTTAGGTTTATAAGGTGATAATTAAAATTTAATTTATTTGTTGTGGGCTACAATATTAGTCAAGGTACCGATTCCGTCGATAGTGATCTCGACTACATCGCCAGGCGCTAATGTAAAATCATTTGGCGGCACCAGGCAGGTCCCTGTCATCAGGTAAGCGCCATGAGGAAATGTCAGTTCCCTGAACAGGAAACCAGCCAGCTCTTCTAAAGAACGTTTCATTCTTGACAAAGGCGTTTTATCTGCATAAACGGCCTCGCCATTACGTTTAATAACAATGCTGATGATGGTCTCCCTGCTGATCGGAGCAGGCAATACAGCAAGACATGGGCCGATAGCAGCACTTTTGTCGTAAGTTTTCGCCTGCGGCAGATAAAGAGCATTTTCGCCTTCAATACTGCGTGAACTCATGTCGTTACCAACGGTATATCCCTGAATATCGCCTTTGCTATTAGCAAATAACGTCAGCTCAGGCTCAGGCACGTTCCAGGTTGAATCCTTGCGGATGCTGATATGCTGGCCATGACCAACAGTGCGTACTGCTGTCGACTTAAAAAATAATTCGGGGCGCTCGGCATCATAAACCCGTTTATAAAGATCTGAGCCGCCCGAAGATTGCGATTCTTCTACCCGGGCATCACGGCTTTGCAGGTAAGTCACCCCTGCGGCCCATATTTCCTGGTTTTCTATTGGAGGTAATAAACCAGCTTGCCAATCATCACCAGTCACCTTAGTTGCCGATTGCGTTGCGGTAGCTAAAAAACCATGCAAATTGTCGCGGTTCACTAACTCATCCCATTGATAATTTAGTTGATAGACAGACTGATCGTCCTGTAAAAAAATGCCTTTTGTTGTTTTGTATAATTTCATTGGTATTTGTTTTAAAGAGAGATACCTCTTTTCCATGGTATAAAATCGTCATGACCACCGGCAACTGCTTTGGCTTTTTCCTCACCGCTGGCTACACGGATAATGTGTTCCAGAATACGCTCACCGGCCTGATTGATGGTCTCATCTCCGCTGATAACGGTACCTGCATCTATATCGATAATATCGGTCATTTTGTTATATAACCTGGTGTTGGTAGACACTTTTACAACCGGCGTTATGGGGTTACCCGTAGGTGTGCCCAGCCCGGTGGTAAACACAACGATTGTTGCGCCTGAACCAACTTCGGCAGTGGTAGATTCCACGTCACTACCTGGTGTACACAGCAATGTAAGCCCTGGTTTTCTGACTTTCTCCGGATAATCCAACACATCTGCCACAGGTGATGTACCACCTTTTTTTGCGGCACCTGCTGATTTAATAGCATCAGTTATCAAACCATCACGCACATTGCCAGCTGATGGATTAGAATCGAAACCTGAACCTAATGCTTTGGCTCTGTCATGATAGGTACGCATTAAATGGATAAACCTACCTGCGGTTTCATCGTCAACACAGCGGTCGCTCAGCTCTTGCTCGACGCCGCATAGTTCAGGAAATTCAGAAAGGATAACCGAACCGCCTAACCCTACAATAATGTCAGATGCATGACCCAACGATGGATTTGCTGATATCCCCGAAAAACCATCAGAACCACCACACTCTAAACCCACACACAGTTTACTCAGCGGTGCAGGCTTACGGATATTTTTATTGGCTTCAATTAAGCCTGTAAATGTTTTCTTGATAGCTTGATTTAATAATTCGGTTTCACTACCGATTTGTTGTTGTTCAAGCAGGTATAACGGTTTAGAGAAATTAGGATCGCGTTTATAGATCTCTTCTTTCAGCATATCAATCTGTGCATTCTGACAGCCTAAACTCAATACCGTAGCTCCGGCGACATTAGCGTGGGTAATATACCCGGCTAACAAACCGCATAAACCACGAGTATCTTCTTTGATACCTGCGCAACCTAACGAATGGTTCAGAAATTTAATACCATCTACATTCGGAAAAATCTTTTCGTCTTTAGCTTTAAAGCCAGCACCGGCGTTTAAATCAGCTTCTAAAATTTCGCCGGCATTCTTGCCTTCGCGATAAAGTTGAACCAGTTGTTTTACACGATCGCGCTCTGGAGATATATCAGTTTGGTAACCCAGTTCTTTAGCAAAAGCATCCTGTATTACCTGTACATTGCGGTTCTCGCAAAAC
Source organism: Mucilaginibacter sp. (assembly GCA_036565645.1). Lineage (GTDB taxonomy): Bacteria > Bacteroidota > Bacteroidia > Sphingobacteriales > Sphingobacteriaceae > Mucilaginibacter. The sequence goes on along the minus strand of DATCXS010000179.1, from coordinate 1,860 downwards.
ACCAGCGGTATTACCAGCCAGTAATTAGCCACCCCTACCGAACCATCAGCACGATGATAGCCCATAAACCTGCGGTCTTTCCAGGTTGAAAGATCAGGCATCAGCCAGTCGGTCTTGCGTTCGCGCAGCTCATAATCGCCAGAGGCATGTTTGATATTTTTGGTGGTCACGGGTTCGCCGGTTCTAATCGGTAAAACGGCTTTACCTACCAGCACGCCGTACATCAGCACATCATCGCCGGGATTTAAGTCCTGTAGTGCAAATTTGTGTTTGGCGGCCACATCTCCCAATAAAGTGACCTGCCTATCTCCCGAAAATATAGTATCACCGGCCTTCAGATCGGCAAGCGCCACCTCAATGTTATCTTTGGGATGTATCTTTAAAGTTGTAGTTCGCATAATTAAATATTTAAGCCAGAGCTTCTCTGGTTAATTGCCCGTCAACTTTGCGCCAGATATTCAGCGGATTGCTGTCTTGAAGTTCGGGTGGTAACAACTCCTGCGGGAAATTCTGGTAACATACCGGTCTCACAAAACGATAGATCGCCTGCGACCCAACTGATGTGCTTCGGCTGTCAGTTGTAGCCGGATAGGGGCCGCCGTGCTGCATGGCATGCGTAACTTCAACGCCGGTTGGTACGTTGTTGATCATTACACGGCCTGCTTTTTCTTCCAGGATATCAAACAGCTCTTTATAGGCAGATACATCGGCTTGGTTAGCCCAAACGCTGGTAGTAAGTTGACCGGGAATATGTTCGGCTATTTCCAATAATTGTTGTTCGTTGTCGGCAATTACATGTAAGGCTAAAGGCCCGAAATGTTCCTCAAACAGAGATTTCTCCTTCAAAAAGTCAGCTCCTGAAACAGAAAACGCCTGCGGGACAGCTTGATTAGCACCAGAAACACCTTTACCCAGCGATTTTAAGGATGATAAAGATTCTAACCCGGTAATGCTTTTGCAATAAGCGCCATAAATGGCATCGGTCAGCATCAAGCCACCATTTGCCGCCGTCAGCGACTCGGCATATTGTTTCAGGAACTTATCTGAATCATTACCTTTAAGCATCAGGATAATACCGGGGTTTGTACAGAATTGTCCTACACCTAACGTGTTTGATCCTACAAGTGACCTGGCCAGACCCTCGGCATCTTCCTGTAATTTACCAGGCAGCAAAAACACCGGATTAACGCTGCCCATTTCGGCGTAAACAGGAATAGGCTCATCGCGTTTAACTGCCGAGTCAAATAATGCCCGGCCACCACGCAATGAACCCGTAAAGCCAACTGCTTTAATCAGTGAATGATTTACAAGCGCCTGACCCCCTTCGATAGTCTTGCCTTGCAGCAAAGAGAAAACCCCATCGGGCATGCCTGTTTTCTTTGCAGCTTCGATTATACATTTACCAACTAACTCTGATGTTACCGGGTGACCAAAGTGCGCTTTATAAACCACCGGGCATCCGGCTGCTAAAGCCGATATGGTATCGCCACCGGCAACTGAGAATGCAAACGGAAAGTTGCTTGCGCCAAACACTGCAACAGGGCCCAACGGCCGTTGCATCTGGCAGATATGCGGTTTAGGTAAAGGTTGACGCCCGGGCATTGCTTTATCAATAATGGCATTTGCCCAAGAGCCTTCTTTTAATAAATTGGCAAAAAGGTTGATCTGATTAATAGTTCTGTCTATCTCACCATTCAGACGCGGTTGCGGTAAATGCGTTTCCTGCATCGCGATGCTAACCAACACCTCGCGAATATCATTGATCCCGGCTGCAATGGCTTCTAAAAATTTAACTTTATCAGCAGCAGATAGTAGCTTGTAAGTTCTAAAAGCGGCATTTGCTTTTTTTGCGGCTTCGTC
>DATCXS010000118.1:0-3583 GCA_036565645.1 Mucilaginibacter sp. | reverse complement strand
TACGTAGCCTGAACTCACACTGATAGATATCACCGGTGCGCAGCGAGTGCGACCAGGCGGCAATACATCCCTCGCGATCATCAGGATGAACATGCAGTATCCATTCAGGGCCTATGATCCTTTCAGGCTCAATACCAAAATAATCAAGCATCCGCTGATTAACATATTCAAGGTCGCCTTGGATGGTTGATGTCCAGAGCTGTACCGGCATAAACCCTGTAACAAACTCAAATTGCTTGATCTGATCGTTCAACTCATCGTTTTTTAATTTAAGCTGATGCTCAACCAGTGTTTTTTCAGTAATATCAGTAAAGGCACCAATATAGCCTGTAAATACGCCGGCGGCATTAAATTGCGGATTACCCGTGGCTATACACCAGCGTACATCGCCGCTTTTATTTAATATCCTGAAATTAACTTCATAGTTACGCCTTGCTGCCACATCGGCCAAAAACTTATCCGAGGCATACTGACGATCTGCCTGGACTAATGCGCTAAGCCAGCCGGTACCTAAAGTTTCTTCAGCGCTCAAGCCTGTCCACTCTGTCCAGGTGTGGTTGGCGTAGGTCAGGTCGCCCTTATCGTCAGACATCCACAACGAAATAGGGGCCGCAGTGGTGATAGTTTGAAGGAAGCGCTCGCTTTCGGTAAGTGCCTGTTGGGCTGCAATTTCTTTGCGCATGTTGCGGCTAATTGCCGCAGTTTCGCGTGTTATATCCTGTACCGTACCGCCAAAACGTGTGCAAACGTTATCCTGGTTAAAAGAGGCATTACCAATGGCGCGTATCCAACGGGAGTCTTTGTTGTTTCTGCTAATAATGCGGTATTTAATATCGTAGGGCTTGCGCTGCACCGGGTCGATCGAATCGGCAATTTTGGTCCTTACTAATTCCACATCCTCCGGATGAATGCAGCTTAATACATCCTCAAGCGTTGCGCGTTCACCTTTTGTAAAGCCAAAAAATTCCTGGCAGCGCTCATCCCATATCACATTATTGTGCAGCGGGTCAAGGTTCCAGGTGCCCAGGTCGGCAGCGTCGAGGGCAAACTGCGTTCGTGCTTCTAATTCAGCTAATTTTTGGCGGGTCCTCACTAACTCAGTAACCTCGGTGGCGGTGTTAAGTATGGCCCAAACCTGACCATCGCCATTTTTAAGCGGCTTAAACGAAAAATTGAAAAAGCGTATCTGCAGCTCGCCATCCTTTACCAGGCCCAGCCGGCCCTCTTTGGCTTCGTAAGCAACGCCGGTTGCATAAACGTTATTTAATATTTGATAAATATCCTGATAACGGAGTTCGGGTGATGCCTCGAAATAGGGTTTGTTGAGCACACCGTCTCCTTTGCCATAAATGTCAATCATAGCCTTGTTAGCTATTTTGATGACCAGTTCAGGGCCAACATATAAGCCAACAGCCGCGAGTGACTCTTCGATCAGCGTCTGGTAAATATTTTCGTTTTGCGAAAAAGGCAAATCAGAAAGGATGTTCATCTTTTGGTAAAAGGAGGTATAATATAAAATCAATAACGTCAAAAAACTGCTTTTGGTTTACCCAAAAGGACGATTAACATTAAAGAAATGAATAAATCGGGTATTATTCATTATTAAGTTTTAAACTTACAGTTATAGTATATTTATTTAATTTATAGGTTAAATATCTTAGATAATATCAAATAAATTTGATAGCGCTACTTGTATAGACAAATGTTCTTTTATTTGTACTTTCAATTTGTTAACCAAATTATAAGCGACAGTTATGCGTAATAAATTTTACTTGTTTTTACTCTTGTTTTTAAGCTTAAAGGTATGGGCGCAAGAACCCGTGTTTTCCGGGTCATACAAAGAATTGTTTAAAGGGCCATCAGATGCCGGGCAGCGCGATGAATGGCTGGCTAACCTCAAAGTGTGGCGCGATAAACAAAAGGCGAACATGCACTATGATAACACATTCTACGCCAACCCGACGCTAAAATGGGTTAAGCATACTTTTATTTATGTGCAGATGATGGCGCATGACCGTTTCTTTTACGACCCTGTTGCCCGCAAGTATACCGTTGGCCGTTACCTGGCCGATCTGAAAAAACGTTACGGGGGTATTGATGCGGTGCTGATCTGGCCCACTTACCCAAATATTGGCGTCGATAACCGCAACCAGTTTGACCTGACGGCTGATATGCCCGGCGGGCAGGCAGGGGTAAAGCAGATGATCAAAGACTTTAAAGCCAACGGTGTGCATGTGTTTTTCCCGATCATGATCTGGGATCATGGCACAAGGCGGATCCAAATGAAAATGTCAGAAGCATTAGTTAAAGAAATGAAACAACTGGGTGCCGACGGTATGAACGGTGATACCATGTTTGGCGTTTCGGAAGATTTTTATCAGTATACCAAAAGCGAGAACTACCCGCTGGCTTTCCAGCCTGAGCAATCACTGGGCAGCCTGAAAATGCTGGAATGGAACCGCCTGAGCTGGGGGTATTTCTGGGGATACGAGCAAGCGCCCGGCGTAGATGTTTACAAATGGATTGAACCGCAGCACCAGGTAAACGTAACTAACCGCTGGGCGGTTGATAAGACTTTTGATTTGCAATGGGCATTTTTTAACGGCATTGGGTACAATTCGTGGGAAAACGTTTGGGGTATCTGGAACCAGATCCCTGACCGTTATGCTGAGGCTATACGCCGTATCAGCGCCATTTATCATGCTTATCCTGATAGCTGGAGCAGTAAGGATTGGGAGCCTTATGTCCCGGTATTACAAAAGAATATCTATGCTACTAAATTCCCGTTGGCAGGGCGAACCATCTATAACTTCATCAATCGCGATAGCGCAGACGTTAAGGGGCAGCAGATCAGTCTGCCTTATCATAAAGGCGACACTTATTATGATTTGTGGAACGGGCATCAGCTTAAACCCGCGATCAAAGACGGCAATGCTATCTTAAGTTTTGATATGGAAGGATTTGGTTATGGGTCGATATTGGTAGCCAACGGCATGTTGAAGCCGGCAGAAAATGCCTTTGTAGCAAAAATGGCAGTGATGAGTAAACGCAAGCTCAAAACTTATTCAGCCGGTTGGAAACCAATCCCGCAGCAAATGGTCGCGATAGCTAAAACTAAAATTGCGGTTAAAACGCCCGAAGGTATGATCAGAATTCCGGCGGCTGATAACTACCAATTTGAATCGGCAGGGGTGATGATAGAAGGGAACGAGTTGCCGACAGCCGTAGGCGTTCAGCATAGCTGGGAGTTGCATCCAGCCAGGTCGCAAAAGCATGAAATAAAGGTGGCGGCGTTTTATATTGACAAATACCCGGTTACCAACCTGCAGTTTAAGAAATTTATGGACGCTACCCGGTATCATCCGGCAGACGATCATAACTTTTTGAAGGACTGGGTAAAAGGTACCTATCCGGCAGATGCAGCTAACCGGCCGGTAACCTGGGTGTCTTTGGATGATGCCCGCGCTTACGCCAAATGGGCGGGCAAGCGCCTGCCGCACGAGTGGGAGTGGCAGTACGCCGCCCAGGGCACCGACGGCCGCAAATATCCCTGGGGAAACGAAAATATAAAGGCTAACTACCC